>JBGSPT010000211.1:0-1532 GCA_041738475.1 Treponematales bacterium | reverse complement strand
CGTCCCCGGCCCGGAGGGGGAGGAAGCGGACGAAGGGGCGGTCGGCGGCGTTCCTCCGCTATCCGGCATAGCCCCGGAGCCGGATTCCGGCGCGCCGGTCCCAGCGCCCTGGGTGGTCGGGCACCTGGACAAGAGTCACATCGCCATCCACACCTATCCGGAGTACAACCAGCTGTCCGGGATCGCAAGTTTCCGGGTGGACGTGGACATCTCGACCTGCGGCATGATCTCCCCCCTCTCGGCCCTGCACTACCTGATCGAGAGCTTCGATTCGGAGATCGTCATCATGGACTACCGGGTCCGGGGTTTTACCCGGGACAGCCGGGGCCGCAAGCTCTTCATCGACCAGGACATCTCGTCCATCCAGGACTACATCGACGAGGAGGTTCTGGACCGGTACACCGCCTACGACGTGAACATCATCTCGGACAACAACTTCCACACCAAGATGCGGAAGAAGACCATCAAGCTCCGGGACTTCCTGTTCGGGGACGAGGTGAAGAACCTCGGGCCCAAGGAAAAGAAACGCATCAAGCACGCCCTGGTCAGGGAGATCCAGGAGATCTTCGAATGCAGGAACCTGGACGTCCGGGGGGGCAAGGTGTGAGCGGGCCGGACCGGGAGATCCGGGAACGGCTGAACCCCGGCCTGGGATTCTTTTTTTCCGCGGGCCGGACCCTGGCACGGACCCGGACCCGGTACCAGGAGGTCGAGCTGGTGGAAACCCCCCGGCTGGGCCGGGTCCTCCTGATCGACGGGATCACCCAGGTTTCCGAGAGGGACGAGTACCGCTACCATGAACCCCTGGTCCATCCCGCCCTCCTGGTCCATCCCGCCCCCCGGATCGTCCTGGTCGTGGGGGGCGGGGACGGGGGGATCCTGCGGGAGGTCCTGCGCCACCGGACGGTGGAGCGCGCGGACTTCGCGGAGCTGGACCCGGAGGTCGCGGCGTTTTCCCGGGAGCACCTGGCCCACGTCCACGGGGGGGCCTTCGAGGATCCCCGGGTCCGGCCCGCCTTCGGGGACGGCCGGGCCTTCGTGGAGGCATCCGCCCCGGGAACCTACGACGCGGTGATCATGGACATGACGGATCCCGCGGGGCCGTCCCGCTTCCTCTACACCCGGGAGTTCTTCGAGGCTGTCCGGCGCTCGATGTCCGGGCCCGAGGCCGTGTTCGCCCTCCACGGGGAGTCCCCGATCGCGCGCCCTGCCGCCTACGCCTGCATCGGAAAGACCCTGGACTCGGTGTTCCCGGTGGTACGCACCGCCTCGGCGTACGTGACCATGTACGGGACCCTCTGGTCCTTCCGCTTCGCCTCCGTCGGGGCGGATCCGTCGGTCCTGTCCCGGGAGGAATTGGAACGGCGGATCTCCGAACGGATGGCAGGCCGGCCCCGCCTCGCCGTGCCGGAGCTCTGTTGGCCGGTCAGCTTGATCTGGCTTTTGTAGGGCCAAATCCTGCGATAAATGCCTTCATGCGCTCTAAAGGGACATCGCTCAGGATTGTGGCAGGTGCTGCCAGCGGTGGCGCC
>JBGSPT010000205.1:0-33072 GCA_041738475.1 Treponematales bacterium | reverse complement strand
GCGTGCTGGGTGCCTGCGGCCAGCTCGGGGAAGCGCTCCGGGCCCCTGACTGAAGTCCGGACCGCCCGGTTCCCCGACGATTAAAGTAAGCCCCCCGGCCTCAGCCGCCCATCGTCTCCCGGACCTTTTCCAAAGTCCGGTCTCGGACTGTCCGGGCCTCGGCGGCTAGGGCTTCCGCTTCCGAGCGGACGGTTTCGACCCAGCCGGTGTCCTCTATGGAACCGAGATTAATCAGCACGTTGAGCACCGCGCCCTCGGCTCCCGCCGCAGCCAGCAGGGCCCCTACCCCGGCATCCGAGACGGAAGCCCTGTTTCCCAGCTCCGCCGCGGTTTCGGAAACCCGCGCCGCCTCCAGGCAGGCCTTGGCGGTGGCCAGGGGCACGAGGGTCGCGCTTCGATAGCCCGCCTGGATGGCGGCTGACCGGGCCCGCTTTTCCTCCTCCGTACCCTTGGGAAGCTTCTGGGCCGCCAGGACGTCGTTGAAGGCGTTCGTGTCCTCGTCGACCGCGGCCAGCAGCCGGGCCTTCACCTCCTGGGCCCGCAGGGCCAGGGCGTCCAAGTCCTTCCAGGACCCCTCGTACCCCTTCTTGCCTACGGTGAGGTTGGCGATCATGGCCGCCAGGGCGGCTCCCAGGCTCCCGGCAAGGGCGGAGACGGATCCTCCCCCGGGGGCGGGGGAATCCGCGGACACCTCGTCCGCGAAGGAGGCCACGGTACGGGAAACCAGCGGGGCCGGGACCCGGACGGCGTACTCCACCACCTTCTTCCCGGCCTCGAAGGGGGCGACCGAATCCAGTCCCAGAGAATGCACCGCGGTCTCCAGGAGGTCAGCCTCCGGGGCGCCTCCGCTCTTCCCGGCTTTTCGCAGGTAGTAGCGGCCCGCCTCGACTAGGGGGTCCAGCGGCAGCAGGCCGACCACCTCGCTTCCCGTAACCAGAAGTCCCAGCTTCTCCGCCTCCTCCCGGACGGTCTCGTAGACCACGTGCAGGGGAGTGGCGCGGTAGTCCGTCAGGTTGATGGACACCTGGGCCCTGCGGTACGAATCGATGTACCAGCCTATGGCGCGGACGTGGTTGAGCCTGCCGGGGGTCTTGATCAGGTTGCCCTGGGAGTCCCGCAGGGAAGCTCCGTCCGGCCCCTTCGCCGCGCGCCCCCCTTCCCGGATGTTCAGGGCGATCTCGTGGGCCAGCTTTCGGTCCCTGGTGTTCAGGTTGACGTTGTAGGCTATCAGGAACTCCCGGGCTCCCACGACCGAGGCCCCCCAGCGCGGATCGAAGACGGCGGGTCCGAAGTCCGGAGCCCATTCGGGTTTCCGGAGCTTTTCCGGCAGGGCCTCGTACTCCCCGGACCGGATGTCCGCGAGGCTCCGGCGTTCGGGCCGGGACGCGGCGGCTTCGTAGAGGTAGACCGGTATCCCAAGCTCCTCGGCCATGCGCCGGCCCAGGGAGCGCGCAAGGTCCGCGCATTCCTCCATGGTGATCCCGCTCACCGGCACGAAGGGACAGACGTCCAAGGCGCCCATGCGCGGATGGGCTCCGGAATGTGAGCGCATGTCGATCAGCTCCCGGGCAGCCCGGGCAGCGGCCATGGCGGCTTCCACAGTCTCCGCGGGCGGGCCGGCGAAGGTGTAGACGGTCCGGTTCGTATCCGCCCCGGGATCCACGTCCAGGATCTTCACCTCCGAGACCCCGGATATAGCCTGGGCGATCGCCTCGATCACGCCCTTGTCGCGCCCCTCGGAGAAATTCGGCACGCACTCCACGATCTTGGACTCAGCCATGTGCAGCTCCCCTCGTCGATTCCGGCTTTCCCGCCGGTGTCGTCCGCCGGCGGCATTGTATATCGGCGATTTGCATTTCCTCAAGGACTCGGTTGTGGTAAACTTGTACCATGGCGGACGCAGATTTCCAGTTCGGCAAGAAGGTCTTTTTCCTGAATCCTCCCGGCGTCCTCTCGGATGTCGCCGCCACCCTGGGAACCCACGAGTTCGAGGTATACCTGGTCCACAATCACAGGAACCTGGCCCGATTCCTCAAGAAGGAACCCAACGCCCTGGTCTTCGTCAACATCGACGAGGGGATGAGCGAACCGGAATGGGAGTCCTGGATCCGCGGTCTGAGGGCGGATCCAGAAACCGCCTCCGTCGGGATCGGAGTGGTCACCCTGCTGGGGGATCCGGAGATATCCCGGAAATACCTCATGGATGTCGGCATAACCTGCGGATTCGTGACCCTGAAGATCGGCGCCGCCAAGACCGCGGATATCCTGCTGAAGACCCTGGAAGCCAACGAGGCCCGGGGCCGCAGGAAATACGTCCGCGCGGCCTGCCCCGCCGGGACGGCGGAGTTCACGGTTCCACACGGGGACGCGGTCCTGAGGGGGACGGTCCAGGACATATCCACCGCGGGTATGGCAGCCTGGTTCGATTCCGCGGCGGACCTCGCCGTAGGCACCCGCCTGAAGGAACTCCAGCTGACCCTCCGGGGAGCCCGCATCTTCCTGAACGGAATCGTCGTGGGAAAGCACAACGCGGCGGACGGTCCGCCCGTACAGGTCGTAATATTCGAGCCCGGATCGGTCCCTGAGGAAAAAAAGGAGAAGATGCGTTCCTTCATTCGCAGGGTGCTCCAGGATGACGTGAACCGGCGTATCGAGACCGCATAGCTCCGATCCGGAGGCAGGATCCGGCCCGTTCAACCATATCTTCCGAGGGGGGAGCCATGAACGTTGAAGAAGCCTTTACCGGGGCCTTGACGTACGAGACCAGGGTCCGGGACATTTACCGAGACGCGGCCTCGGGGTCTCGGGAAGCCGAGGCCCGGGCCCTCTACGAGATCCTGGGCCGGGACGAGCAGTCCCATATCGACTATCTGAACCACGTTCTGGGGCGGTGGAAGCGGGAGGGCACCCTGGATTCCCGGGGTCCGGAAACCGCGTTGCCGCCCGGGGAACGTCTTGACGAGGCGATCCAGCGCGCCTCGGCGTCCCTCGAGAGGGCGAAGGCGGGCTCCGACGAGGGGGGGGAGAGCGCGGCATTGACTAAGGCCCTGGCCGCGGAGGAGGAGACGAGCGCCTTTTACCGATCCCTGGTCTCCTCGCTCCCCGAGGAGGCGCGGGGTATCTTCCGCCGCTTCGTGGAGATAGAGGACGGGCACACGAGCATCGTGCGGGCCCAGCTCGACCTGGTCAGCCGGACCGGGTACTGGTTCGACGTCCGCGAGTTCGACCTGGAGGACTGAAGCTCTCCCGGCCCCGGGCATCACGGTCGCCGGGCTGGAATTTCCGGTACGCCGGCGGACCCCGGCGGACCGGGGCGCCGTCCTTCGGAAAGGCCATCTTCACGATCGGCCCCTTCCCGGACTTCCGGGCTTCCGCGATGATGCGTTCCGCGGCCTCGAAGGGAACCGTGACGAAGGAGAACGCGTCGTAGACCTCCACCCCCCCGACCAGACGATCCGGGAGTCCGGCCAGGTCCTTGACGAAGACCGCGATAGCCTTCCGGTCCGCCCCGTCCCGGCGTCCCGCTCCGATGAAGAGCCGGGTCGTGGCTTCCTTGTCCAGGAAGTCCGTGCGGATGTCCCCGTAGCGTCCCGGATCGAGCTCGTCGGCATATCCCGCGGCCAGGGCGGCGGACAGGGCGTCCAGGGGATCCAGCTTTTCGGCGATTTCTCGGGCAAGGCTCCGCCAGCGTTCCAGGGACGCCGAAGACGGTTCCGGCTCTCCGGATTCCCGGCCTTTCCCGCCGTCGGCCTCCGGGTCCCCGGTTCCGGGAGCCTCCCGGCTTTCCGCCGCGCCGATCCCGGGTTCCTCATCCGCCAGGAGTCCCAGCTCCGCCGCCGCCGAAAGCACCCTGCCCCGGATGCGCTGCCTCTTGGCTTCCAGTACCTCGTCCACCTCGGGCACCGCACCCTTTTTCAGGGCCGCCCCCGCGGTCTTCCGAAGGAAAAATATCCTTCTGTACTCGTCGGGGGTGACCAGGGTCACGGCTGTCCCGGTGTTGCCCGCGCGGCCCGTGCGCCCGATGCGGTGGGTATAGGAATCCGGGTCATGGGGAAGGGAGAAATTGACCACGTGGGTGAGCCGGTCTATGTCGATGCCCCGGGCCGCGACGTCCGTGGCGGTGAGGATCGTGGTCCGTTTGGAGCGAAACCTCCGGAGGACCTTTTCCCGCTCCATCTGGGACAGGTCCCCGTGCAGAGCCTCCGCTCCGTAGCCCCGCTCCCCCAGATTCTTCGCCAGTACGTCCGCGTCCACCTTGGTGGCGCAGAAGACGATCCCGTAAAACTCGTCCTCCTTGTCCACCAGACGACACAGGACCTCGAGCTTGTCCGCTTCCCGGACCTCGATCCAGATCTGGTCCGTCAGGGCTGTCTCCACCGGGCCGGAATCGTCCGCGACGATCTCGTACTCCCCCAGGCGCGACTTGGCGATCCGGAGAATCTCCTTGGGCATGGTAGCGGAAAAGAGGAGCACCCGGCGATCCGCTGGGGCCTTCTCGAAGATCCACTCGATGTCCTCCAGGAAGCCCATATCCAGCATCTCGTCCGCCTCGTCCAGGACGAAGTACTCCAGGGAGTCCAGGGAGAGGCTGCCCCGCTCGATATGGTCCTTCACTCGGCCCGGGGTTCCCACGACGATCTCGACCCCCCGGGACAGGCGGCGGAACTGCTCGCCGTAGGAGGCGCCGCCGTACACCGGCGCCACCCGGGGATAGTCCCCGTGGGGGCGGAGGGAGGATACTTCCCCGGTGACCTGGAGGGCCAGTTCCCGGGTTGGTACCAGCACGAGTGCCCGCACGGAGCCGGTGGGCTGGTTGAGCTGCTGGATCAGGGGCAGTCCGAAGGCCGCGGTCTTGCCCGTTCCGGTGCGGGCCCGGGCTACGAGGTTGGCGCCTCCGGTGAGGAGCCGCGGGATGGCCAGGGCCTGGATGGGAGTAGGCTCCTCGAAGCCCTTGCGCTTGAGGGCTTCCAGGATTTCGGGCTCCAGGCCCAGGGACTCGAAGGTGACGGTTTCCATGGTGTTCCTAATCGGGCGCGCGGAGCGCCTCGAAAACCCGCGGTACTACACGGCGGGCGGGAAACGCGGATGGCGCGCGGACGGAGATTTCGTGAAGGCGCTCGGGATGTCGGACGACGGGGCGGGCGATCACGGGATGGCCTATCTTACCGGACCCGGGCCGGAGGGTCTAGCGGGAGGCTCCCGATCCTGATCGGCCCCTTCCCGGCGTCCTTCGTTTCGTTGACAATCCGTCGGTCCTGTTCTATTCTGGCCCCGTCCGCCATGGGCGGACGACGTCTCCGACCCGTCTTCGCCTAACCTTCCCGTACCGGGATCCAGGGCGAGCGGGCGGTGCCGGGCGGCTGGATCCGCGATCCCAATCCGAGATGCGCATTCCCGCCGGCCGGCCGAGGGCCCGGGGAGAAATCCCCGCGCCTCCCGTTTGGAAAGGAGAAAACACGATGTCTCACCTCCTGATTCCTTACAGAATTGCGCCGGAATCACCCCCTCCGGGCTCCTCGGACAAGAACGAACGTCGAGGAGGCATCCGATGAACCGAAAAGCCCTGGTCCTCGTCCTGGCCGCTCTCTGCGCGGCCTCCGCCTTCGCCCTGGGCGGAAAGGAGACGGCTTCAGCCGCTCCCGCCAACCCCCGGATCAAGCTGGCCACCACCACCAGCACCGAGAACTCCGGCCTCCTGGGATACATCCTGCCCATCTTCGAGGCCAAGACCGGCTACAAGGTCGACGTCGTGGCCGTGGGCACCGGGGCGGCCCTCAAACTCGGGGAGAACGGGGACGCCGACGTGGTCCTGGTGCACGCCCGGGCCCAGGAAGACGCCTTCGTGGCCGCGGGCCACGGCGTGGACCGGCGGGACGTGATGTACAACGACTTCATCATCCTGGGCCCCGCCTCGGACCCCGCGGGCATCGGCTCCGCCAAGTCCTCGGTGGAGGCGTTTTCCAAGATCGCGGCCGCCGCCTCGACCTTCGTGTCCCGGGGGGACAAGTCCGGGACCCACGTCAAGGAGTTGGACATCTGGAAGGCCGCGGGGATCGCCCCCGCCGGAACCTGGTACAAAGAAGCGGGCCAGGGCATGGAACAGGTCATCCTCATGGCCAACGGCATGCCCGGGTACACCCTGGCGGACCGAGGCACCTGGCTGGCCGTCAAGGACAAGACGTCCTTGAAGATCTGCTACGAGGGCGACAAGGGACTGTTCAATCCCTACGGGATCATCGCCGTAAATCCCGCCAAGTGGCCGGCCGCCAACACCGAGGGGGCCAAGGCCCTGATCGAGTGGGTCACGGGCAAGGAAGGCCTTGCGGCCATCGAATCCTTCAAGCTGAACGGCGAGCAGCTCTTCTTCACCTATAAATAAATGAATCCGTTCCTGGGAGCCCTGGAGTTGATCGTCTCGGGGGACCGCGAGGTCTTCCTGATCGCGGGGACGACGCTACGCTTCTCCTTCTGGTCCACCGCCTTCTCCACGATCCCGGGTCTGATCCTGGGAATCGCGATCTCCGGATATCGATTCCCGGGACGAAGGGCCGTAGCCGCGGTGGTCTCGAGCCTGACCGCCCTGCCCACCGTGGTGATCGGCCTGTTCGTGTATTCCTTCATCTCCCGGTCGGGGCCTCTGGGCCATCTAGGATGGCTTTTCGCTCCCCCCGGAGTGATCCTGGGTCAGACCCTTCTGGCCCTGCCGATCGTGGTCAGCCTGGTGTATACCGGGCTGTCCAAGCTGGACGCCCGGTTCACGGAAACCCTCGTGACCCTGGGGGCGGGCCGGCTCCGCCGCCTGGCATCCACCCTCTTCGAGGCCAAGTACGTCCTGGCCTCGGCCCTGCTGAACGCCTTCGGCCGTGTCACCGGCGAGGTCGGGGTGTCCATGATGCTGGGAGGCAACATCCGTTGGTACACCCGGACCATGACAACCACCATCGCCCTGGATACAAGCAAGGGCGAGTTCGAGCGGGCCCTGTCCCTGGGCATCCTCCTTCTCGCGATTTCCCTGGCCGTCAACGCCCTGGTGCACGCGGCGGTGAAACATGAGGAGTGAGACCCTCTTCTCGATCCGCGATCTCGCCTTCTCCTACGGGACCCGCGAGGTGCTCTCGGTTGCAGAACTGGATGTGCGGTCCGGGGAGGTTCTAGCCCTGGTGGGGCCGAACGGGTCCGGAAAGACGACCCTGCTCAAGATCCTGAACGACCTGCTCAAGCCCTCGGCCGGAACCGTCCACTTCGAGGGCCGCCCGGCCCCGGGAAATCCCGGGCTCCGGATGCGTTCGGTGTACGTGCACCAGTCTCCCTTCCTGCTGGCCGGGACCGTGCAACGGAACGTGGCCTACGGTCTCCGGATCCGCCGGGTGCCCGATCCGGAGGCGCGCCGCAGGGTGGAAGCCTCCCTGGACCTCCTTGGCTTGGCGGGCTTCGGTCGTCGGGACGCCAAGCGCCTGTCCGGAGGGGAAACCCAGCGGGTCGCCCTGGCCCGAGCCCTGGCCCTGGACCCCGAGGTCCTCTTCCTGGACGAGCCCACGGCCCAGACGGACCGGGCCTCGGGGGAGCGGATACGCCGGGTCCTGACGGACCTGGCGGCCCGGGGCGGGACTACCATCGTCTTCTCCTCCCACGACGCGGCCTTCGCGGAAGCCCTTGCCGACCGGGCCGCCTTCCTCGAAGACGGCCGCCTCGTACGCATAGAACCCGGCCGGAGACCGGCGACCGCCGGATCCGCCGATGCCGTACCGGAGCTCTCCGTATGATGCACCCCGACGATGCCCTCGCCCTTATCGCCCGGCAGGAAGTCTCCATCCTGCCCGAGGAATCCGAGTCCGTACCCCTGGAACGGGCCTTGGGACGGGTCCTGGCCCGGGATGTATACGCTACGGTGGATCATCCTCCCTTCGACAAGGCGGCCATGGACGGATTCGCCTGGGGCGGGGAACCCGTGGATTCCTACCGGGTCGTCCGGACCCTCCCGGCCGGGACGGTCTCGGACCGGCCCCTGGTTCCCGCGGAATGCGTACGGATCATGACCGGAGCCTCCCTCCCGCCCGGGGCGGAACGGATCCAGCGGGTGGAGTGGACCGAGGAGGCGGAGAGCCGGGTCCGTTTTACCAGGCGGGAATCCTCGGACAACGTCATCCGCCGGGGGGAGAACCAGAAGGCCGGGGACCTACTCCTGGGCCGCCGTGTGCTCCGCCCCGCGGACATCGGGATCCTGGCCTCCTCCGGCTATGCCCGGGTGCCCGTCCAGCGGAAACCCGTGGTCGGAGTGATCTCCACGGGGGACGAGCTCCGGACCCCCGGGGAACCCTTGGAGCCTGGAGCCATCTACGACTCCAACGGACCTCAGCTGGCGGCCCAGGCCGCGTCAGCGGGCTGCGAGGTCCGATCCTACGGCCGCTTCCCGGACCGCCCGGAGGCCCTGGATGCCGCGGTCCGGACCGCCCTCTCGGAATGCGACCTTGTGCTCCTGTCCGGGGGTGTATCCATGGGGGATTTCGACTACGTCCCCCAGGTCCTGGAGCGGAACGGCGTGAAGAAGGTCTTCCACAACCTGGCCATGAAGCCCGGAAAGCCGACGTACCTCGGGCGCCGTGGAAACGTCTTCGTCCTGGGACTTCCCGGGAATCCCGTCTCCACCTTCGTGAACTTCGAGATCATGGCCAAGGCGATCCTCGCCCGACTGCGGAACCTCCCCCTGGATCCTCCGATACTCCGGGCTCGGCTGGCCGAGGGCGTCACGCGCCGGGACACCGAGCGGGTCGAATACCTTCCCGCCCGGCATTCCGGGGGGGGGATCCGAGCCCTGCGATACTCGGGATCCTCCATGCTGAGCGTACTCTCCGAGGCGAACGCCCTCCTGCGGCTGGAGATCGGACAGAAGTCCCTGGAACTGGGAGCGGAAATCGATGCTCGACTCCTTTGACCGGACCATAGACTACCTCCGGATCTCGGTAACCGACCGCTGTAATCTCCGCTGCGTCTACTGCATGCCCGCCGAGGGCATACCCCTCCTCCGGCACGAGGACATCCTGAGCCTCGAGGAGATAGCCCGGGTGGCCCGGGCGGCCGTCAGCCTGGGGATCCGGAAGATCCGCCTGACCGGGGGGGAACCCCTGGTCCGCAAGGGCATCCTGGACTTGGTCTCCCTCCTCCGACCCATTCCGGGCCTGGAGATCTTGGGGATGACTACCAACAGCACCCTCCTGGCGACGGTAGCCTCGGAACTCAGGGCTCGGGGCCTGGACTCGGTGAACATCTCCCTGGACACCCTGGACCCCGGGCGCTACTCGGCCCTGACCCGGGGCGGCCGCCTCGCCGACGCCCTTTCGGGGATCGACGCAGCGGTCCGCGCGGGTCTTCCGGTCAAGATCAACACCGTGGTGTTCGACGGGGATCCCGAGGGGGACCTGGAGCAGGTTGCCGCCTTCTGCGAGGAACGGGGATTGCGTCACCAGAGGATCCGGCAGTACGACCTGGCCGGGCTTAAACAGGACCAGGAGGACTACGAGCGACCTCCCCGCTGCGGGGACTGCAATCGTATCCGCTTGCTGGCGGACGGGTCCCTGAAGCCCTGCCTCCACTCGGACCTGTCCGTGCCGGTGGATTTTTCGGACATCGAGGAAAGCCTGCGTACCTGCGTGCGGGCCAAACCGGGCCGGGGAGCGGCCTGCACGACCCTGGCGGTCGGCCAGATCGGAGGATAGTATGGCGGACACGGATCGGCTGACCCATGTGGACGGGTCGGGTCAGGCCCGGATGGTGGACGTGTCGGGAAAGCCCAGGGTGCGGCGCACGGCCCGGGCGGAGGGTTTCGTGCTCATGGCTCCCGGGACCGTGCGGCTGGTCCGGGAAAACGGGATGGCCAAGGGAGACGTCCTGGCGGCGGCCCGCTTGGCGGGCATACTGGGTGCCAAGCGCACCGCGGACCTCATCCCCCTGTGCCACAATATCGAGATCGAACACGCCGAGGTCCGGCTCGAGGTCCTGGACGACCGGATCCGCATCGAGGCCTCCGCGTCCTGCACCGACAAGACCGGCATCGAGATGGAGGCTCTGACTGCCGTGTCCGTCGCAGCCCTCACGGTCTATGACATGTGCAAGGCCGTGGACAAGGCCATGCGGATCGAGGGGGTGCGTCTCCTGGAGAAAACCAAGGAGGCTCTCTGATGGAACCCACCGGGGAATTTCGCGTTCTGTCGATCAACATCTCCCGGGAGACGGGAGTCCAGAAGGAACCAGTGGACTTCGCGATCCTCAAGCCCTCCCACGGGATCGAGGGGGACGCCCACGCCGGAGACTGGCACCGCCAGGTCTCTCTCCTGGCGGACGAGGACATCGAGACCATGCGGGGAAAGGGCGTGGACCTGGACTACGGTGACTTCGCGGAGAACATCACCACCCGGGGGGTGGACCTGGCGTCTCTGCCCTTGGGGACGCGCCTGTGGATCGGCCAAGCCGAACTGGAAGTCACCCAGATCGGCAAGGAGTGCCACCACGGCTGCGCGATCTACCGGGCCGTTGGGGACTGCGTCATGCCCCGGCGGGGCATCTTCGCTCGGGTCTTGAAGGGCGGGAGGGTGAACCGTGAGAGTGTCGGTCGTTACCGTATCGGATAGGGCCAGCCGGGGGGAGTACGAGGACCTCTCAGGTCCCGAGATCGAGCGGATCCTGCGGGAATCGGTGCCCGGGGTCGAGGTGGGTCGGCGCGTCGTCCCGGACGAGGTGGAAGCCATCCTGGAGGCCTTCCGCGCCTCCGGCGACGTCGACTGGATCCTGACCACCGGGGGCACCGGTCCGGCCCCCCGGGACGTCACCCCCGAGGCCACCCGTCTGTGGATCGACCGGGAGCTTCCGGGCATCGCGGAAGCTCTCCGAGCGGAGTCCTACAAGGAGACCCGGAACGCCGTCTTCTCACGGGGCGTCGCGGGCATGCGGGGCCGGCAGTATGTGGTGAACTTCCCGGGTTCGGTCAAGGCTGTGCGCCTCTGCGCCTCTATCCTGACCCCAATCCTGGAACACGGGATCCGCATGGCCTCCGGGGAGGGCCACGGCTGAGGGCCGGGCGTTCCAGCCGAGGCGGCCCGGCCATTTCCGTCCGGACCGTCTCCTCGGGGCCGCTCCGGACTAGGCTTCTTCCGGCTCCGGTTCCCCCGCGCCGTCCCGTTCCCGCCTGTGATCCGTCTTGCGCTCGATCCGCCGGGCCACGATCACCGAGATCTCGAAAAGCAAGAGCATGGGCAGGGCCAGGAGAACCTGGGACACCACGTCCGGGGGAGTCAGGATGGCCGCGGCGATGAAGACCAGGAGCACCGCGTAGCGCCGGGCCTTGGCCAGAGCGCTGCCCTTGACCACCCCCAGGGCCGCCAGGATGGCGGTGAGCACGGGAAGTTCGAAGGCGGCCCCGAAGGACAGGACCAGGGAGGTCACGAAGCCCACGTACTCCCCGAAGGAGAACACCGCCTCGATCCGGTCCGTGGCGTACTGCAGGAAGAAGCGCAGGGTGAAGGGAAGGATCACCAGGAAGGAGAAGGCGGCTCCCGCGGCGAAGAAAACAGCGCCGAAGAACAAGCCCGCCAGTATGGCCCGCCGCTCCCTCTTGAGAAGTCCAGGCCGGACGAACAGCCAGACCTGGAAGAGGATGAGAGGCGAAGAGATCACGAGGCCGGCCAGGACCGCGATCCGAACGTAGGCCAGGAAAAGCTCCGGCGGGGACAGGTACACGAAGGACAGCCCAGCCACGGGGTGCATCAGGTACTCCGCGAGGGTCTCGGTGAAGGAGAAACTGGCGATCGTGGCGACCGCCAAGGCGGCGAAGGCCAGGAGCAGGCGTCTCCGCAGTTCGGCCACGTGGGCCAGAAAAGGCATGGGTGTGTCGCTCATCGCGTTCTCCGTGGAACCGGGGTTTCGTACTGCCCCGGCCGTACGTCCCTCGCCTAGCCCTTCTTCTTCGAGTCCGCTTCCTTGCCCTTCGCGGCGTCCTGTATCTTGGGCGCCTCGTCCGGGGTGTTCACCGCGTCCTCGAGGCTCTCGGAAACGTTGGTGGTGTGCTTCTTGAATTCCTTGATCGCCGTGCCGATTGCCTTGCCGATCTCCGGCAGCTTCTTTGGGCCGAAGATCACCAGGGCGATGACCAGGATGAGTATGAGCTCCATGGGGCCGATCCGTCCGAACATTCGATTCCTCCTCGCGTCCGCGCTTACCTCACCGGATGATACGATCCGGCCGGGTATAGAGTATAGGGTCCTTCGATTCGATCCTTCCGACTACCGTGATGCCCCTGAGCCGGGCGATCTCGAAGGCCGTGGTGGTCGGGATGCTCCGGGTGGCCACGACGGGGATGCCCGCGGCGGCGGCTTTCAGGATCATGTCCGCGGCGATCCGCCCGCTGGTCAGGAGGCATGCCTCGGAAAAGGTCCACCGGTCTAAAAAGCCCCGGCCGATCACCTTGTCCACGGCGTTGTGCCGTCCAACGTCCTCCCGGACGCAGGTCCCTCCTTCCCGGACGGCCAGGCAGGCGCAATGCATGCCCCCGGTCTCGCGGTACAAGACCGCGGCCTCGAACATGGCCCGCGCCCATTCCCGCAGGGCCGAAAGCTCCACCGAAAAGCCCTCCCGAAGGGCCGGAGCGTTCCGGAATTCCTCCGAGAACTCGAGTCCCGCCCCGCAGCCCGAGACGATCACCCGGGACAGCCCCAGGGTCTCGTCGGCCACGGGTGCCTTGGTGGTCACCGCCACGATCCGGAGGTCCGGACAGGCGCCCAGGGTCCGTATCTCGCCGGGATCCCGGAGGGAGCCCCGGGTGAACAGGTTCCCCGCCGCCAGCTCGTCCAGGTGCTCGGGGGTGCACAGAAAGACGGCCAGACGCGTCCCGTTCACGGTGAGCTCCACAGGATACTCCCGGGCCAGGGGCAAGGCCGTCTCGGGCTCCTCTCCGAGCGGACGGTTCTCGAACTGCGCCGGGCTCACGGGTTCTCCGCCTGGCCGACCTCGTTCCACTCCGTCAGGGCCTCCGCGTGCCCGGGGCTCAGGTGCAGGGTCGAGTACAGGTACCGGGCTCCGTTGGACGCCCTGCTCTCCAGGATATCGCCGCAATCCCCGCGCTCCCGGATCCGGGCAAGGATATCCTCCACCTGCCCGGGGCCCAGTCCGAACGGTGAGACCCGAAAGAAGTCCAGGGGCGTCGGCCGCGGATAGATTCGGGAATCCTCCCGAACGGTCTCCACGACAAGGCCTACGAGATCCTTCTCCTCCAGCCGGAAGAGGTATGCCGCGTAGGTCCGGGTCATGTACAGGTCGCTGAAAAAATAGGTCTCCCCGCGGCCGTCCATTCTCTTCAGGTCCTCCGCTCCGGATCCTTCGATCTCGGCCAGGGGATCCGCGGGGACGGTCGTCCCGGGAGCCTCCGGTCCGGCATCCGCCGAAGTTTCGGGAAGCGGGGTTCCCGGCGTCGATTCGGCACGCAGAGCGGAAAGAAGAGTCAGCCTGCCCGCGGAACTGTCCAGTCGAACGGTTTCGACCGCGGACGGCGCATTTCCTGCCGTGATTCCAGAGGTTTCCATCGGGATCCTTGATTCCAGGATATAAGAATCGGCGGCGTTCGTCGACGGGTGGATACAGCCGGGCGTCCGGATTGGAACCGGACGCCCGGCGAATCCAGGTTACGCGGGCAGCAGGCCCGCCGCGCCCAGCTCGGCCGCCACGTCCTTTAGGCCCAGGGACTCCAGGGTCGCCTTGGTCGGTGCGCCGGTCTTCTCGTCCCAGCCGAACTGCTTGTACACCATGCCCAGTCCGAGGTCCAGGTCGGATTTCTCCATCTGGATGGTGCCCTTGGTGAACTGGGGAATCTCCTTGCCCTCCTTCTTGTCCGGGGTGTAGATCCACTTGTTCATGGCGTCATGGGCGTTCCGCATGTCCGCGGTGCCCATGGAACGCACGGTCAGGGCCCGCAGGAGGGTGACTACCCGCTCGGCGTCCTTGTCCAGCTCCGCCTCGGTCTTGGCGATTCCCGTGACCGCGGTGAAGAACTGGGCCTCCAGGGAAGTGTCTCCCCGGTACTTCCGTTCCTTCAGGGGGCTGACCGCCATGGGCCACATCCAGTTGCACAGGGTAAGGGAGTCGTGGAGCCGGCCGCGGACCAGGGCGTACTTGATGAACCGGGCCTTGTACTCGTTCATCCGGGTATAGTTCATGGGCACGTCCAGGGCGTCCGGGGATCCGAAGATCTCCCCGGCGATCTCCTTCTGGATATGTATCGGGAGCTTGGAACCGATAAAGTTCATATGGCTGTGGTTCTGGGCGTCCCGGTTGGAGAAACAGGACACCAGGGCTCCGACCTGGGCTCCCGCCTCGTTGGAGTGGTGCACGGGGTAGCCGCCCCGGGTCCAGAGCTTGTTGTTCTTATCGTCCCAGTAGTCGTCCCCGAGACCCCAGCGCTTTGCGATCCAGGCGGATCCGTCCGCGATGTGCCAGATCTCTCCCTTCCTGTGGGCCACCCGGTCGTAGAAGTCTATGAGGAAACGGGGGTCACCCTTGAGCAGGAGATCCCAGGGGATGGACGCGTACTCCTCCGCGGGCAAGACGCGCTTGAACACGCCCTTCTCGAAGAACCACTTGACGTCCCGGCCGATCTGACCGTAGTTGCACCAGACCCCGAGGTCGTCCACCAGGGTCGTGCCGATTCCGTTTCCCACGACCGAGGAATCCGCGCCGTTTCCGTCGAACTCCTTGATCCCGCCCCCCGCGGCCATCACGCCCCGGGGACCGGACCAGCCGACGCAGGTGTTGGACACGTAGGGATCCATGCCGTACTTCTCCAGCTGGGGAACCTTGAGCTGGGAGTGGCAGCGGATAGGGCAATGGGCGCAGCCGCCCATGCGGACCGTGTACTTCTCGGCACCCGCTCCCAGGTCGAACACGGCCTTCAAGGTGCGGAAGCCAACGGACTGCATGTCATGAGGATCGCAGACCCCGGTCTCAACCGGGGGATTCGCGGCGCCCCAGAAAAGGCCCGGCCGCCCCGTCCAGCGGGAACCCTTGTCGGAGAACTCCGCCCAGGGCTGGGGACTCGAGGGAACCACCATCTGGTTGTTGGCTCCGATGATGCTCATCATGTACTTGTCGAGTTCCAGGAACTTGGCCCGATCCGCGGCGATCTTCACCGATCCCGTGCCCTTGACGGCCACGGCCTTCACGTTCTTGGCGCCCAGGACGCCGCCGTGGCCTCCCGCGGAGTGGGATGTCCCTGTGCGGATCACCGACATGTTGAGCTGGTTCTCGCCCGCGGGCCCGATGGCGGCTATCTGGGCTTCCTTTCCCATCTGGCTCCCGATCATGGCCATGGTGTCGAAGATGCCTTTGCCCCAGATCCAGCGGGCGTCCTCGATCTTGACCTTGTCGTCCTCGATCCGTATCCAGACCGGTTTCGGAGCCTTGCCCTCCAGGACGACGGCGTCCCAGCCGGCATACTTCATCTCCACCGAAAAGTAGCCGCCCATGTGGGAGCTGCCCGCGCCGTGGTGGGAACTTGTGGGCAGGAGGCTGACGATGGTGGTGCGTCCGGAGCAGGGAACTCCGGAGCCGCACAGGGGCCCGGCGCCGAAGATCAGCTTGTTGGCCGGATCGAAGGGGTGGGTTCCCGCGGGTACCTCGTCCCACAGGATCTTGTAGCCGATGCCCTCGCCGCCGATGAAGTCCTTGTACTTCATGGTGTCTTCGATCGAGGTCTTGCCGGTCGAGAGGTCGACCCGGAGTATCTTGCCGGTCCAACCGAATATCTGAGACATCCTTGACCTCCTTGCGTCAGGCGGTGGCGCCGCTCACGGCGCTGGCGCCGCTGGTCGCGTCCGCTCCCCAGAGAAGCTTCTCGGCCTCTTCCCAGGTGTAGAACTTGATGGATCCGGTGGGGCAGGCCTTGGCGCAGGCGGGATCGCCGTCGCAGAGGCTGCACTTGGTGGAAATCCGGGTTTCGGGATCCAGGGTGGCGATGTGCCAGGGGCAGGCGTCCTGGCAAGCCCCGCAGCCGACGCAGCGGCGGGCGTCCACGACGCGGGCACCGGTCTTCTTGTCGACCTTGATGGCCCCGGCGGGACAGGCGTCCCCGCACTTGGGCTGGGCGCACTGGCGGCAGGTTTCCGCGACGATGCGGAAGTTTCCGTGCTGGCCGTCCGCGAGGGCGTAGGCGGAGGAGACGCCCTCGACGCCGTAGTTCATGTTCCGGGAAATCTTGACCCGGGCGACGTAGGCGGAGACCTTCCCGTCGTTCCGGGCCGTGCAGGCGGCCTCGCAGCGGCGGCAGCCCACGCAGAGGTTGGGATCCTGGACCATGGCCCCCGAGGGGGTGGCCCAGACTTTCAGGTTCTTTCCGTCCTGGGTGCGGACCATGGTGGCGCACCCGAGGGTCAGGGTTACGAAGGCCCCGGCGATACCGGTACCCGCGATTCTCAAGAAATCGCGGCGGGACGACGTGGAGCCCAGCAAGCCTTCCTCTTTCTCCTTGCTATCGCTCATCGCTCTCTCCTTGCCCCGGGTTCGAAGGATCCCGTGGCGGGTTTCGGCGCGTCGTCTCCTTTCCGATGCCGTGGCGGCGGGAGGCGCGCGGGTTTCCCCGCGCACCCTCAAGGGGGCGGCGACGCCGCTCCCTAGGGACCCGGGATCCTGCGCCGCCTTGCGGGGCGTGTAGATCCCTGGGTTCGGAGGCGGATGATAAAGAACTCCGCGACAAGAAGGAATTCTGTCGCGGCGACAGGATAGGTAGAGCTAAGCTATTTTGTCAAGAATAAAAATTAAAAATATAGATATATTATAATATATATAATACAATCAGAACCGGTAGGCGTGCCTCCCTCGCCTTGACCGGGTCCCGAGGCTTCGGGTACCCTACGGGCATGGCTCGTCCTCCCCGTCCGGGCACCCTGCTGAAAGCGACCTTGATCACCGCCCTGATCTCCGCCCTAATCCTGGGCGTCGGCATCGGGGTCGCCATCGCGTCCACCCGCAACATAGCGAACGTCGAGGATTTCACCGACTTCAACCCCGCCCTGCCCACCCGTCTATTGGACATCAAGGGACGCCTGATCACGGAGTTCTTCTCGGAGGAGAAGCGAGAGATCGTGGCCATCAAGGAGCTTCCCCAGCACCTGATCGACGCCTTCATCGTCCGGGAGGACCAGGACTTCTGGAAGCACTACGGATTCAGCATCCGGGGCATCTTCCGGGCGGCCTTCGGCGTGATCACCCGCAGGAACCTCGGCGGAGGATCCACGATCACCCAGCAGCTGGCCGGGACCCTATACGCGGACCGCACGGATATCAGTCTAAGGCGAAAGCTCGTGGAGCTCTGGTGGGCCCTCCAGCTGGAGCGCAGGTTCTCCAAGCAGGAGATCCTGGAGATGTACCTGAACCGCATGATCATGGGCCCCGGGGTCTACGGCGTGGAGGCGGCCAGCAAGTTCTTCTTCGGCCATTCCGCACGGGAGGTCTCGGTAGCGGAGGCGGCCATCCTGGTCATACAGCTCTCCAGCCCCACCCGCTACAATCCCTTCCGCAACCCCACCCTGGCCCGGGAACGCAGCCGGGAGATCCTGGACCAGATGATATCCCTGAACTACGTGGAGAAGGACACGGCGGACGACGCGTTCGCCTCCTATTGGGAGAACTTCGACTATACCCGGGCGGCGACCAGCGCCTTCTACATGCGGGACGACAAGGCCCCCTGGTTCAGCGAATACGTGCGCCGCCAGCTGGAGGGGATGCTCTACGGTTCCCTGGACATCTACAAGGACGGGTTCACGGTTCACACGACCCTGGACCTGGACTACCAGGCCTTCGCGGATCGGTTCATGGCCCGGGGCATCGAGCAGGCCAACAAGGAATACCTCGCGTCCAGCACCCTGCGTCTCAAGGAAGCCGAATCCACCTACGTCCCCATCGTCGAGATGCTGGGGCTGGCCTTCAACCTGGAACCCCTGTTCGTCTCGGATTCAAAGGTCCAGAACCGCTCCCTGGAGTACTACCGCGGGACCCTGAACCCGACCATAGATTCACTCGCCCTGTTGTTCGGCATAGGGGACCTTCGGGCGGCCACGAAGGCCAGCTACGACCAGGTCCGCCTCCAGATGGAGAAGGCGACCGTCGAGGGAGCCCTGATCACCATCGAAAACGAGACGGGGCACGTCAAGGCCGTCGTGGGCGGCTCCAAGTACGACCAATCCAACCAGCTGATCCGGGCGACACAGTCCCTGCTTATGCCGGGCAGCTCCTTCAAGCCGCTGTACTACTCCGCCGCCATCGACACCCGGAAATTCACCGAAGGAAGCCTTATTTACGACACCCCCGTGGTCTTCTACAACGACGACGGAACGCCGTATATCCCGCTAAACTATCGGGGCGAATGGAAGGGTCCCGTGCTGACCTGGCTGGCCCTCGCGAGGTCCATGAACGTCCCCTCCGTCAAGGTCCTGGACGCCATCGGCTTCGATGCGGCCATAAACCGGGCCGCCGCACTTCTGGACGTCACGGACCCCTCGGAGATCCGCAGGACCTTCCCCCGCCTCTACCCCCTGGCCCTGGGCGTTATAGGCGTCTCGCCCCTGAAGATGGCCCGGGCGTATTCCATCTTCGCCAACCAGGGCCGCGAGGTCACCCCTGTGGCCATACGCTCCGTGGAGGACCGTCAGGGCCGGGTCTTCCTGGAGCCCGAAAAGGAACTGCGTACCCAGCAGAAAAAGAAGGGAGCCGCGATCCAGGTCATCTCCCCCCAGAACGCCTACGTCATGACCGACATGTTGAAACGGACCGTCTCGGACGGGACCCTCCAATACCCTACCGCCGGGGGCAAGCTCTTCACCTACAAGGACGAGGAAGGCAAGAAGTACACCATCCCCTCCGCGGGGAAGACGGGCACTACCCAGAACTGGGCGGACGCGTGGACCGTCGGGTTCACACCCTACATGACCACCGCGGTCTGGTTCGGCTTCGACCGGCCCGGCAATTCCCTGGGTGTCACCCAATCGGGTGCGGCCATTGCCGGAGTGCTCTGGGCGAATTACATGGAGGCCATCCACCGGGAATTGCCGTTCAAGGATTTCATCCGTCCCCAATCGGGATTGGTGGACGTCAAGGTTTGCGCAAAATCGGGCCTTCTGCCCACGGACTACTGCGACGAGGGGCTGGTCAACCTCCTGTACTACGAGGGCACCCAGCCCCACCAGTACTGCGACCTGCACCAGTTTTCCTCCCAGGCCGCGGACCGGGGGATGCAGACCCTGAGCCGCCAGGGTTCCGTGTTCGGAGAGTTGGACATAGACACGACTCTGACCATCGACCTGCCGGACCTGGAGCAGCTGCTCCGGAGCCCCGCTCCCGAGACGCCCGCCGTCCCGTCTCCGCCCGCCGTGCCCGGTCCGGCGATTCCGACTCCGCCTCCCGCGGAATACACCGTGCCCCCCGTCCTTGAATAGGCGCGGGACGCGGGGTAGACTTGTCGGTATGGGAAAGGAGCGGAGGAAGGCGTGCAGGTCCCCATCGACAGCATCAAGGTAAAGCGCAGGGTCCGGCGGGATCCGGGGGATATCGACGCCCTTGCTGCCAGCATGAACGTCCATGGCCTGTTGCATCCCATCGTCCTGGACCGCAGGAACGAACTGATCGCGGGCGGGCGTCGCCTGGCCGCGGCGAAGCGTCTGGGATGGAAGACCATCAACGCCCTGGTCATTGACGCGGACGGAAAAGCCGGCCGACTGGAACTGGAGCTGGAGGAAAACGTCCAACGATCCGCTCTGTCGTACCTGGAATTGGAGGAGGGTTACGCCCGGCTGGAACGCATGAGACGGCCGAACATATTCCGCAGGATCTGGGAAGCCCTCAAGTCCCTGTTTCGGAGCCTGTTCCGCCGAAGGTGACGCCGCGCTCCCCACGCCGGGAGCCCCGCGGTGTTTTCCTCCCCGGCCGGACCAGGAAACCTGCGAAGGCCGCGCACAGCGCGGCCGCCAAGGATATCGCCTTCACCTGTTCGTCCCGCATGCCCCCGGGCTGGGTGAAGGGAACCAGGGTGCCCAGGTCCCGGGCCGCGGAGGAAGCCTCCGGGAACCCCAGACGCACCACGACCTGGTCCGGTCCCACGTAGCCCAGGCTTCGGGCCTCCAGGGCCAAGGCTTCCGGGTCCGAATGGGCGGAATCCTTGCGGGCCCGGGCTTCCGAGTTCAGGGCCTCCAGGAGGGTCAGGTTTTCGCGCATGCCCCGGACCCGGGCGTCCAGATCCTCATACGCCAACACGCCCATCGGGCCCATGATTAGGGAAATCAGGCAGTATACGGCGAGACCGATATAGGCGCTTGCGGCCAGTCGAATGCTCATCGCTTCATTTACGGCCGGAAGTCGGCCCTCCTTTACGGGTTTGCGCCGACCGGCGGAAAACCTCGGTTTGGCGGATAGTCCTACATTGACAACGAGATAAGCCCCCATTAGACTAAAAAACGGTCGTTTATTCGGAGATCAACCATGCCGATACAGTACCAGAACGACCCTCGTAAAACGGAGCGACCATGGCGACCTTTGAGCGGCACGAAGGACGGAACCTGAAGGGAATCGACCCCGACGCCAAGGATCGGGACCTCGAACAGTACGGAGTGTGGGTAAAAGCGGAGCCTCAGGATGTCCTTGAAGAGCCCGACACCGAGGATACTCCGCTTCTCGCCGAGGCTCCGGAAGAGGCCGCGGTCCTCGACGAATCCTTCCTGACGGACGAGGAAGAGGTGTTCCTGGGCGCCGGCGCCCGAACCCCCGGCGAAGTCGAGTCGGTGGACGCGGAGGATTTCCTCTCGGCCTCCGAGACTCCGTCCCTCCACGAGGAGGAGCTCACAGTCCCGGTCCTGGATGACCTGTCCGGGGACGCGGAGGAGGATCTTCCGAGGATTCCCGACATGGCGGAATTCGAGTCCATGGAGGATCTCGGGGTGCCCATCGAGGAGTTCACTCCCGCGGAGGCATCGGAACCCTCCTCTCCGGGCGGCGCCCCCCATGAATTCCAGGAGGTTTCGGATTTCGGTCTGGACGAAGCCGAACCCGTGCTGGACGCCGGTTCCGAGACGGATTTCGAAGCTATCGACATCGACCTCAAATTCGACGATACCCTGCCTCCGACACCCCCCGCCCAGGGAGGGTCGGTCGAACGTCCGGTTCAACACGGAGACGACGGTTTCGAGACGGTTACGGACTTCGACGATTTCCTCTCGGGATCCGAACCCGGACCCGCACCGGAGTCCTTCGAGGCGCCTCCCGCTCCGAAGCCGGCGGCGGCCATGAAGCAGACCCCTGGGGAAGAAGAATTCAGCCTCGAAGACATACCGGAACTGCCGGAGGGCGGGTCCATCGACGACATGGCCGAGCTCGAACGGGATCTGGCCGAAAGCTCCGCCTCCGGAGCTTCCTCTGCCTCCCGCTCCGCAGGCGCCTCCTCCGATATCCTGCAGAAGATAGCGGGTGAACTCTCCTCCATCAAGGAAGAGCTGGTATCCCTGAAATCCCAGATCGCGGCCATGAAGTCCGCGGCCTCCTCCCAGGGCGACGACGGCGCCGAAGCCGGCAAGCCGGAACAGGGCAAGGCCGGAGGATTCTTCGACGAGGAAGAGGACGAGACCATAGCCCTTACCGGGGACGAACTGGACAACATCCTCAACACGGCGGAATTTTCAGAAGAGAGCGCGGAACCCGCCGCCGCGCATGAGACGGTCGAGTCCCTGGAATCCCCGGAGGATTTACTGCCCGAGTCGGGCGACTATGCGGCCGAGCGAACCGACGCCTCACCCACGGAAGCGGGCATCGAGGAACTCCGGTTGAGCGAGGATCTGGACGGCGAAGGTCCCGGCCTTTCCGCCGACGAGGAAATCACCGCCCTGGCCGAGGAAGGAGTCGCGCCCCTTACCCCGCCCCCCGAGGACACCTCCTACCTTGAGGAAACCGAGGAACTCGGGATGACGGATGAGGAAGAGCTGCCGGAGGCCCCCCTCCTGGAACCCAGCCCCGAGGAATTGGATATAGACGATCTCGTCGAGGAGAGGTTCGAAGAGGCGGAGGAGCTTCCGTTGGCGGAATTCGAGCCCGCGGAGGGCTTGGAAGAGCCCGCGGACCTCGAGGAGGAGACCGAAGAGCTGGAAGAACTGACCCTGGACCTGGACAGCGAACCTTCCCCTCTAGTCCTGGAATCCCCGGAGAACATCGAACTTCCGATTCCCGAGATCGAGGAAGAGGATTCCGGCGCCGCCGCGGAGTTCGTGGAGGAGCTTCCCGTCGAGGAAGACACTTCCGGCCTCGGGGAGATCGCCCTCCATCACGAGGAATCCCCCGCCGAATCGGCGGAGATCCTTGACGTTTCGGATCTGGAGCCGATAGAAACCGGACCGGCCGCCTCGGAGCCCGGGATGCCCGACGAACCGGAATCCCTCCTGGTCGAGGACCTGGAGCCCGAAGAGCCGTCCAAACCGGAACCGATCCCGAACCGTGTCAAGGACGAGGTCCGCAGCGTCCTGAAGTACCTGGACAAGCTTCTCGAATCCCTCCCGGAAGAGAAGATCGAGGAGTTCGCGAAGTCCGAACATTTCGAGACATACAAGAGGCTCTTCGAAGAGCTGGGGTTGGTGTAAGGTATGGGTCTACTGGATAAGGCATCCCGCGGGCACTCCAAGCCCGCTTTCGTCCGCGGCGGCGGTCTGCTCGAGAAGGCATCCAAGTCCCGCACCGCTCCGGAGGAAAAAAAAAACTAAGCAGTCCTGATTTCGACGAGATCCTGGGAGGCATCCTCGCGGACTGCCTGGCTGCCCCCGCGGACTACTTCCTGCCCGTCCGTCTCCTAACCATACTCAGGGACCGCCTGGGCTTTTCCGATCTTAGGATAGTCCTGAACGGCTCCTCCGACTCGGAGCGGAGAACCTTCGCCTCCATCATGGAATCCGGCGAGGAATCACCCCAAAGCGGATGCGCCCTCGGGCAGCATTACCGCCTGGAGGTGCTGGGCGTTTCAGGAGCCGGACGCATGTTGTCGTTCCTGGGCGCCTCCCTGGGGGCGCGGATGAACGTCTCCCGGCCCCCTTGTTCCTTCCACGATCTACCGGCGGAGCGCCCCCCTTCGGATCTCGCCTCGGCCGCCTCCGCGCGGTATTTCGATTCCCAGGCGGCCTGCGCTACCCTGTGCGTGTTGGATCCCCGCCCCTTCCTGGAAAGCGCGGTGACAGCATTCCCTCCGTTGAACCCCGAATGCGTCGAGGAGGATCTGGCACGGTGCCTTGCCGCGTTTTTCGAGGCCTCGGGGGGCTTGTTCCTTTGCGACTCGGGGGAACTGGTCGCCCTCTGCTGCGGTTCCAGGCCGGCGGACCCGGAACTGCTCCAGAGCCAGATGGGAAAGTACTTGAAGAAGTTTATCGGCATCCCTATGGACGCTCCCGTACGCATCCGCCGATCCCGGATCTTCGAATCCCCGAACGCCGCGGAGATGGAATCCTTCCTGGCGGATTGCTCCGACGGGCCGGGCGGCTGAGATTCCCCTGACCCCGGATCCGATGGCAAGTCCGTCCGCTTCGATCCGCTTTCATTCCCGGTTCGATCCCTCCGGGGAGGCCTCCCGGTATTTAGCGGACTGCCTGGGGGACCGCAGGCCTTCCTGCGTACTCATCCTGGGAGGTTGCGAGGACTGGCTTTCCGAGGCGGCTCGGAAACGTCTGCCCGGATCCTTAATCGTGTCCTTGCAGTTCGATCCGTCCTTCCGGGGGCGCGAACGTCCAGGCGCGGATCTTCGGTGGTATCCGGATTCCGGCGCCCTGTACGGGTTTCTGGCTCGGGTCCTTCCGGACAGGCTCGACGGCGGAGTCTCCGTCGTAACCTGGAAGCCTTCGGAGCGGGCCTTCCCGGCGAGCGCCGGAGAAGTATTGCGGATCCTCCGGGAAGCCCTCGAGGAGTTCACCTCCGACGCCGCGACCACCCGCTACTGGTCCCGGCGATGGATGGAAAACGCCTTCCGGAACTTCCTGTCCGCCGACCGGTACTGCCTCGTCCGACGGGGTGATGCTCCCATCGTGGTCGCGGCCGCGGGTCCCAGCCTGGAGACGTCCCTGGAAGCCCTTTCGCCCCATCGGGGGCGGTTCCGCCTGTGGGCTCTCGCCTCCGCGGCGGGAGCATGCATCCGCCGGGGATGGGTTCCGGAGCTTGTCGTGAGCACGGATCCGGGGTATTGGGCGGAACGACATTTCGATTCGGTGATCCGCGTTTCGCCGGACCCGGGCATTCCCCTGGCGTCGCACCTTAGCGCCCGGATCCCCCGTCGCGTACTGGGTCACAGTCCCCTGGTCCTCCTTGCGCCCCGGGACGCTCCGGAGAACGACCTACCCGCAGCCGCCGGACTGCCGGCCCTCCCCTCGCCCTCCCGGGGAACCTCGGTTTTCGACGCCCTCGCTCTCGCCGGCTCCCGCTCCGGAGGCTCCGTCATCGCCGCCGGCCTGGACATGGGGGCGCTGGATCTTCGGTCCCACTGCCGCCCCTACGGATTCGACTTCCAGGTCATGAAAACGGAGCGAAGGCTCAGGACCGGCCTGTCGTTGATATGGGAACGGGAAAGCGCCGCCTTTCCGGAACGGCTGGGCGCATGGAGACGAGGCCGTACCTTCGACCTCTATGCGGGGGGACTTCTGCCGGACCGGCATCCGCGGATCTACCGTCTCCTGCCCTCCCCGGTTCCCGTTGTCGGAACGGTACCCCTGGAGTCGAAGGATCTGGCGTCCGTGATCCCGCGGGAACCCGGTGCCGCGGACGCCCGGTTCGAGACGGTCGACGCTCCCTCCCTGTCCCGACGGACCGCCGCTGCCGTTTCGGTCCTGGAATCCTGGTTGGCGGAAACGGAAGCCGCCCTCGCCGGGAAAACCGACTTTGCGCTTTCGTCCCGATCGCGCCGCCTCCTGTATGCGCTGGGCGGATACGAGGCGGCATCCTTCCTGGCTGAGACGGCCCGGGGGATCCATGATAAGGCCCCGGCCGAGCGCGCCTTGGGTGCTGTCCGTCGATCGGTCTCGGAACTCCGGGAGCTGACGGCATGAACGGCTTTCTTCAGCGCAACCTTCTGGCCGTATCCGCCACGGACCCCGCCCTGGCGGACCGGATCTCCAAATCCCCGGCGGATCCGGATGTACGCCGGGAGCTTGCCCGCACCGGCGCTCCCGTCCCGGTGCTGACCCGCGAATCCGGACCCTTGGCCCTGCATTCCCGCATGGATCCCGAACGGGAAGCCGAACGCCTTGCCGCGGCCTATCCGGGGGGAGGTTATATCGTCTTCTTGGGCCTGGGAGCCGGATACGGCATACGGCCCTTCCTGGACCGTCCTGCCACGGGAGGCATCCTGGTGGTCGAATACTCCCTTGGATTGTTGCGGGCGATCTTCGAAGGATTCGATCTTGCTCCTTTGCTGTCGGACCGGCGGGTCCGGCTGTTGGTGGATCCCGATGAAGCCACCCTGGAACGTACGATCTTCGAGGCCTTCATCCCGATCCTGACCGGCGATCTTTCGGCGGTGCCCCTGCGGTCCCGGGTGGACGCGGATCCCGGACGGTTTTCCGAGGCCGTGGAAGCTGTGCGCCGCGTGATCTCCCGGGTGTCCGACGATTACAGCGTCCAGGCCTTTTTCGGCCGCCGTTGGTTTTCCAACACGGTCCGCAACCTCTACGCCTCGGAGAAAACGGTCAGGCCCCTCGCACCGATCCGGGAGGCCGTCGTGACCGCGGCGGGCCCCTCCCTGGATGACCTGGCACCGGAACTGGAATCCGCGCGGAAAGGCCGGTACCTGATAGCCACGGACACGAGCATGGGAGCCCTCCTGGCCCGGGGTATCCTTCCGGACGCCGTAGTCTCCATAGACTGCCAGCACATCTCCTATTACCACTTCCTGAACCCGGTCCCCGGGGAGGTTCCCCTGGTCCTGGACCTGGCTTCGCCTCCCTCGGTAGCCCGGCGGGCCCGGCGGGTCCATTTCTTCTCCTCGGGGCATCCCTTCTGCCGCTTCGTATCCGCGCATTTCCGGCCCTTCCCTTCCCTGGACACCTCGGGCGGAAATGTGACCCACGCCGCCGTCTCCCTGGCCGACACCCTGGGGGCCCGGCGGATCTTCCTGTACGGCGCGGATTTCTCCTATCCCCTGGGAGCGAGCTACGCCCGGGGGACCTACATCCACCGATACTTCCGGCTGAGATCGAATCGGCAGTTCCCCCAGGAAGGGCTCTTCGCGTCGTTTTTGTACCGCAATCTGCAGGTCGACCGGGAACTCGATCCGGACGGATCCTTCCGGTACGTCACCAAGCCCCTCCAAGCCTATCGGCGGAGGCTGGAGGCGTTCGCGGCGAGCCTCTCGGCGGAACTGGTTCCCGTTCGCGGGAGCGGCGTGGAGATACGGGTTTCCAGACCTGAGAGATCAGCCTCCGACAAGCCTTCCCGGCTCAATGTCTTCTCCGCGGGCAGGGCGACCTGTTCCGCCCGGGAGTTCATGGAGTCCTACAGGGACGGCCTTTCCGGCCTGCCGAAACTGTCCCAGCCGTCGATCTTGAGCCTTCGGGGGCTGACGCCGGAACAGCAGGATCTATGGACGACCCTTCTTCCCGCCGCCGCCGCCCTGCGCCGAGGGCTGGGGGAAACCCAGGTCGCTTCCCCAGAACTCATGGAGCGCACCCGCCTATGGGCCCTGGAAATCGTATCCGCGGAGCTGGACGCCGGAGGCTGAGCTTACTCGAACCGGACTTTCACGAAGGATCCTCCCCGGAATCCGTAGGTCTTCCGAAGATAGGCGTCCAAACGCTCCGCCTTGGATTTGAAGCCCGGAATCGCCGCTTCCAGGTCCGCCAGGACGGCTTCAGCCCGGTCCGGGTAGGATTTCGCAAGCCTCGGGTAGGCGATTTCCCGGAGCCAGGCCTCCAGCCGGGAGGGAGCCTGCTGGACCAGGTAGGCCTGGAGCTCGTTGTAGGAGAGATATGCGTCCGAGGGGTCGTAGTCCCGGTTGGACAGAAAGACGTTCCAGAACCTCCGCTCCTCCGGTCCCTGGGCCGCCCAGAGGGATCGAGCCAGGTCACGGTACGCCTTGTCCAGGAAGAAGAGGGCGTGGGCGGCTTCATGGGTGAGGAAGAGGGCCCGGAGGTAGGCCGAGGATTCCCGGCTGATCGAGATGATCGCGCCCTCTCCGGGTTTGAACCGATTCCCCTCGCGGACCAGGATGCCCGCTCGCTCCAGGATGCCCCGGAGTTCTAGCTCCCGGGGCGATAGGGGAAAGGAGGTCCCTTCGGCCTTGTCGAAGAATGAAGCCAGATCCTCCGCCCGATAGTCGTGGGCGTTCCATCCGTGGAGCCGGGAGATCTCGGAATCCCGGGCCAGTCTCCCCCGGAATCCTTCCTTTTCGACGAAGAAGGCGAGTCTCTTCAGGTAGGCGTCCTGGGCTTCGTAATCCCGGAAATCGAAGACCAGGCACTCCGGGAAGGCGCTCCACCGGTACAGCTCATACTGTCTGGAAATATCCTCCGGGATCGGCAGGGCCAGGACCGCGGCCAGATCCAGGATGAGGGGGCCGGACAGTTCGGAAGCCGGAAGGACGGAGACCGAGGCGACGACGCCCTCCTTTTCCGCTTCCACGACGACGGCTCCGAAAGCTCCCAAGGCCCGAAGGGGGATGTACGCTCCGTCCCGGGGAAGCGAGTCCAGCACCGCGGATCGACCGCCCTCCGCGCGCGCCCGCAGGAGGACATCCCGGGATTCCATCCGGAGCACCGGATCTTCGATGGATCCGTAGGGGTGCTCGATCCGGATGATTTCACCCCCCGCCGCATCCCGGGAAACTCCGACGCCCCGGGAAAACCGCGCTCCGTCGGGAAGCCTCTCGAAGCCGAAGGCCGCGGGCCTAAGCCGCAGGCCGCGGATCCTGAGGGACGAAGCCGCGGCACCGGGTTCGGATCCGGAAGGAAGAACCGAGAACCGGAAAACCGAGAGTCCGGCGCCCTCGGGCAGGGGAACGATCCACCGCAGAATCCCCTGCCCCCGGGGAAGGTCCGCGGCAAGCAGGGGGGCGTCCCGCCGTTCTTCCGAAAAAAGCTCCATGCGGGCGGCGCCTACGAGCTCGTACTCCAGCTCCAGGGCGGGACGGATTCCCCGGACGGCCACGGGCTCCCGAAGGGCATAGCGGGCGGAGGGTCGTCCGCCTCCGCCGACCGCATCCTCGAAGCCCGGGATCGGCCTCTCCTTCGGGATCAGGGCGTACGCGGATCCGTCCTCGCCGCCCAGGGAAAACGGAGCCGGGGCGTCCGGAGCGCAGGCCGCCATCGCCGATCCCAGGAGGACCAGGAAGGCGGCCCGCAAGGAAGGACGGTTCATCGTCCCAGGGAGAACACGCTCAGGGTGAGGAGCTGGGCTATCTGGAACTTGCGGGACGGGGACATCTCCCCGTCGACCCGGAGGAGGGACTCCCAGCGGCCCCAGAAATCTTCCGGCAGAACGGGCAGGTCCCGGAGTTGTTCCGCGATACTGCGATGGGAGGGTTCGAACCGGTGGTTGACCATGAAAAGCGCCGCGGCGGCGTATTTCATAAAGCCTCCCAGGGAGATGGTGTAGAAGAACCCGTCCTCCCGGAGGGCCGCCGCTCCCAAGTCCGAGAGGTAGTGCTCCATCTTGGACTGGAATGTGGCCCGCAGGCCCTGCCAGAAGGAATCCGGGAATTCCTGGATACGCCGCCGCACGTCCGCGATCCATCCCGATTTATCGTAAAGAACTGAACCCCGTTCCAGCCGGTAGAACATGTAGGTACCCGAACCCTTGAAGACCCACAAAAGGTCGTATTTCCGCCGGAGTATGTCCTCAAGGAAGTCCAGGCTCTTGTACTCGACCCGAACGGGAAGCTCCTCCAGGAAGAACCTGTCCTTCTTCTGGGAATCCGCGGTTTCGAAGGCACCGGGATCCCCGAAAGCCTGGCATCGCTCCTGGGACTCCGGGATTTCCCCCTTGTAGTAGACGTCCACGACCAGAGCGAAGTAAGGATCCAGGACTTCCTGTTCCGAGGCCTCCCCGAGGACCACGGCCTCGACGCCATCCCATTTCTTGATCGCGGAAACTAGGGTATCCGCCAGGCGCTCCACTTTGCGGCGCATCGTACCTTCCTTTACCTGGTATTCGTTTCGATACTATCATGGATACATGGCTTTGGAAACATCGCAGGGCTCCGGCTTCCTGGCTGCCCTCTTCCCTCCGGGGAATTTGGCGGCCGAGACAATCGGGCTCCGGCGGGAGATCCTCCTGACCCGGGATGGGACGGCATCCCTGCCCTTCCCTTGCGCCGCAGCCCTGGCCTGGTTCGGGACGCGCCCGGAATCCGGGATCCTTGAGGACTTGGCCGCCGGGGCCCCGCGTCTGTACGACCGGTACCGGGTCGTGGACGGAATACTCTACCTGGGATCCGACGACGAACCCGAACGGACCCGGTTCCCGGACGCCCCCGGATCCAGCGTCCCAATTTCGGCCGGAGCGGGCTTTCCCCTGGTTCGGCTTTATCCGGATCTCGCGGATCCCCCGTCCGCCGCGGGACTCCCGCCTCCTCTCCGGATAGCCTTCCGCACCTTCCAGGCGGTCCTGCTCCGCTTGTCCTGGGGCGATCCGTGGTTCACCGCCCTGTCCTGGGAATCCCTGGCCGCGGTGCGGTATCCTATCCGCACGGCTTCGGGTTCCGGTTTCCGTATCCCCCGGAACCCCTGAGGTGTTTTTCCAGGGGCGCCCGTCCGGGTCCCTTCCCTTTTCATGGAACCGCTCCTGTGATACTATCCCGCAATCGGAGGAACAATGCGCATCCCTCGAACGATCCTCGCGACGGCTCTTTTAATCTGCATGGTCCTGGGGGCCTACGCCCAGACCGAGCCTCCCGCCTCGGAGACGCCTCCGACGGACTTTGAGGCCAACCCCTACGTCCGGGGAGAGCAGACCCTTTCCTTCAATCTGGGGGCCTTCTTCCCGATCACCTTCGTCGACCTCTACGCCGGGGGAACCGCAAACACCAACCTGAAGATAGGCGCGGGTTTCGGCATCTCCTACAGCTACGTGCTTGCCCCGGGCTTTTCCGTGGGCGGAGAGATCGAGGGAGCCACCTGCGGAACCACCGCGGAATCCTCGTTCTTCATGGTCCCCTTCACGGCCAAGGCCTCCTGGTACTTCGTGAAGATGCCCTTCGAGATCGTGCCCTCCGTGTCCGCGGGCCTGGCCATCGTCCGATACCAGGGCTACACGAACTTCAATCCCATCCTCAAGGGCGGAGCCGCCTTCCTCTGGCGCCAGAGCTCCTCCTGGAGCTTCGGCCTGGACGCCCAGGCCTGGACGGTCTGGCAGTTCTACGGGGACTTCCCCCAGGACAACCGCCTTGGGATCTTCCTGGACACCCGCCTGACCGCGGTTTACCACCTCTAGGAGCCGAGCAATGAAACGAACCCTTAACATAGCCGCCGCCGTCCTCCTGGCCGCAGCGGTCCTGGTATCCTGCGAGCCCGGCCCTGCGGGACTCTTCGCCCTCCTGGAGCAGGAGGAGCCCCTGGACAAGGGGACCGCGGCCTTCAACGCGAATACAGCGGTCTTCGTCACGAGGCTCGACACGTATTATTACGCGGGAGTGGGATCCACACTCTTACGGAGGCTGACCACCGGCGGGGAGTGGGAAACCGTCGTGGATGCCGGTGCGCCGGAGGGTTCGATTATAACGGCGGGCGTATCGGACGGGACCAGTTTCTTGTACGTATCCTATTCCCCGTCCGACGCGCTGGATGAGTCCAAACGAATTCGCCGAACGGCGGATGGTGCTGCATGGTCCGATTATGCTTTGAGCGGAATTCCCGTTCTTGACGGACCCCTGGCTGATAAGTCCGTCCAGGTGCAAAATCTCCTGTTGGCGAATGGACAACTCTTCGCGGTCGCCCAGTATTCCACCGGGACTTCCTCGACCGATTATAAGACGTTCTTTTCTATCTATTCCGACGGAGGAGCCGGAAACTTCTCTCCCGTCCTGGAGGACCTGGAATGCGGACTTCCCTCCTCGATAGCCTATGACACGGCGGGATCGGACTATTGGATCGTCGCAGGGAACACCGTACTTACCAACGCCTCCGGCTCCTGGGCGGAAGATTCCGCCAATGTCACCGCCGCGGGGTTCAGTTCCACAAACCCTGTGTTAGGTGTTTTCTTCGATGATACCCCCGGGACAAATGCGATAATCGCGGCCGGCACCGGCAAACTCTGGCGGCTCAACACCGGAGGGGCCTATGCCGCATCCGGCACCTTCGGAAGCTCGACCCGTCGACTGTCCTCCGTGATCCTCGTTCCCGCGAACGGCGGACTCACGGACGCGGTGCTCGTCGGCGTCAAGTCCTGGGCTTCCGACAGCTACACCGGGTACTACGAGTACGACGCCGCGGACAACGCGACCTTCGATGCAACCCTGGTGCCTAACTCCACCTGGACTATGGTCGCCGACGACTCCAACTACGTCACCACCCTGGACGACCTGTCCATCGAGGGCTTCTACTACGACGACACTCCAGGAGAGGAGACCCTCTTCGCCCGGACGGTCGGAGGCGGGCTCTGGTCTTCGACTTGGGACGGTTCTAATTGGATAAGCGGGACTAAATTCGGCTGGGACCGCGAGTGAGGTGAGCTCCGACTCCCCGCTTTTCGCGGGATCCTCGGGCGGCCGGGAACCCTTGGCCGCCCGGATGCGGCCCCGGACCCTGGACGAGTTCGTGGGCCAGGACCACATCGTGGGGCCGGGACGCCTCCTCCGCAGGGCCATCCAGAAGGACCAGCTCTCCAGCGTAATCTTCTCGGGTCCCCCGGGTACGGGCAAGACCACCCTGGCCCGGGTCATAGCCAACACCACCGCCAGCCGTTTCGTCACACTGAACGCCGTCCTTGACGGGGTGGCCTCGGTGCGGGCGGCGGTGGAGGAGGCCTCCAAGAACCGGGACCTCTACGGCCGCCGCACCATCCTCTTCGTGGACGAGGTCCACCGCTGGAACAAGGCCCAGCAGGACGCCCTCCTGCCCTGGGTGGAGAACGGGACCCTGGTCCTGATCGGCGCCACCACGGAGAATCCCTTCTTCGAAGTGAACCGCGCCCTGGTCTCCCGCTCCCGGGTCTTCCAGCTCACCGCCCTGACCGAGGCGGACCTTTCCGAGGCTGCCCGGCGCGCACTGGCCGACCCGGAGCGGGGCTACGGCCGATGGACCGTTACATTCGAGGACGGCGCCCTGGAGCATTTGGTGGACACCGCGGACGGGGACGCCCGGAGCCTCCTGAACGCACTGGAGCTGGCCGTGGAGACCGGGGTCGAGTCCTGGCCGCCCCCGGACGGAGCCGAGATCCGGGTGACCAAGGAGGCCGCCCAGGAGAGCATCCAGCGGCGGGCGGTCCTCTACGACAAGGACGGGGACTACCACTACGACTCCATCTCGGCCTTCATCAAGAGTCTACGGGGAAGCGACCCCGACGCGGCCCTCTACTGGCTGGCCCGGATGGTCTACGCCGGGGAGGACCCGGCCTTCCTCCTGCGCCGGATGCTCATCTCCGCTTCCGAGGACGTGGGCCTGGCGGACCCCGCGGCCCTGGGGGTCGTGGAGTCCTGCGCCCGGGCCTTCGACCGGGTGGGCCTTCCGGAGGGGCAGTTCCACCTGGCCCAGGCCGCCCTCTACCTGGCCACGGCCTCGAAGTCTAACAGCGCCCTGGGCTACTTCGACGCCCGGGGGGAGATCGAGAAAGAACGGGCCGAGGTGCCCTCCCACCTCAAGGACGGAAGCCGGGACGGCCCGGGTTTCGGCCACGGCGAGGGCTACCTCTACCCCCACGCGTACCGGGACCACTGGGTGGCCCAGGCCTATCTGCCGGACACCCTGGCGGGCCGGATCTTCTACAAGCCCGCGGACACGGGTTACGAGGGCCGTATCCGCCCGGAAGTCCTCCGCCGACGCGAAGCCCAAGTGGCCGCGGCTCTGGACGCCGCAGCTTCCGGGATCGGGCCGGGCGCCGGGGACG
>JBGSPT010000191.1:0-6607 GCA_041738475.1 Treponematales bacterium | reverse complement strand
CGGGAGCCGACCCCGCGGCGCGCGCCCTGGGCGCGAGCGCCTTTCAATCATACTACGGCCCGGTGGAAGCCGGAAGCGCTGGCCGGAGGTGATCGGGAAAATCGCCCGCCTCGGAAGATGAAAACGGCGGCCCCCTCGGAGGCCGCCGCGCTTGTCTCGTGCATCGGCGGCGGCGCCCCATCGCGCCCCGCCTCTCTTCCCTGACTCCTGGGTCCTGAGTCCTCCCCTACAGCCTGCCCTCGATCCGGCCCTTCACCACCTCCAGCACCTCCGGCAGGTCCATGCCGATCTTTTTCAGGTGCTCGGGGGTCGGGCAGCCGTCCTCCGTCCAGCCCCGGCGCTTGAAGACCGCGTCCAGAAGGGACTCGTACTGCTTGAGGCGGAACTCCCGGGTAATCTTGACCTTCTCCGCCAAGGTCTTGCCCGCGGGGTCGGTCCCGATCTTTTCCTTCATCTGCTTGTCGTAGCGCTCCGAGCGGGCCTCGTACTCGTCCTCGAACACGGGGCCCATGGCGCGGTAGGGCGGCTTGTCGTCCTTCCGGTGCCCGTAGCCCTGGCGGATGTTGAAGGTCCTCTGGAAGTTGTAGACCCTCTCGCTCTGGAGAATGAGGCCCTCCCAGTCCAGGGGCTCCCCGGTGATCGCGGTGTACAGGTCGATGTAGTTGTGGACATGCTCGGGAACCTTGTTGGGCTCCGGCCACTTGGCGTTGTCCGCGGGCTCGATGTCGTTCCAGGGGAGCTTGCACAGGCCCTGCAGGCCGAACCAGGTGCGGAACATGGGGAAGTAGTGCAGAGCCTCCGCCTTGTTTTCAAACGACGGGATGCGGTTGTTCACCATGTCCATGAAGATCAGCCAGGCCTCGTCGTGCTGGGGGCCCTTGTTGGTCATGTAGTAGCCGCCCTGCTGGGCCAGGGACTCCTTGGAGATGTACTCGCTCTGCTCCAGTCCCTTCCCGTGGAGGGCGATGTCCCTCATGACCTGGGGGTCCGCGCCGTATTCCTCGGCGAAGTGCTCCGCCAGGAACTTGACGCCCCGGCCCGCCAGGACCCCGAAGCGTTTGCCGTCCGCCATATCGTGGAGGATCTGGCAGGCGCCCTGCCAGTTGCCCCAGGACAGGTCGATCCCGTCGGTGCGCTCCTTGTTGAGGACTCCGAGTTCCCAGCACTCCATGAGGAAGCTGGTCATGGTCCCGAAGGAGATGGTGTCGATCCCGTAGGTGTCGCAGTAGAAGTTGATCTCCAGGATTCCGTGGGGATCGTAGACATAGAGGTTCGAGCCCACCCCCGCGGCGGTCTCGTACTCCGGGCCGTCCACGATGACCTTAGTGCCCTTGTAGGGGCCTGTCTCCAGGAGGAAGTGGTCCACCGCATGGGCGCAGGCCAGGGTGCAGCCGAACCAGCACCCGTCCGGCAGGTCCAGGGAGAAGAGCTTCTCCCAGACCCAGGAGGCCACCTCGGGCCCCTTGGGATCCTGGCCGTACTTGTGGTTCTTGGTGGGTAAAAGGTCGTAGTCGTTCATGACCTCCATGAGGTGGGCGGTGCCCTGCTTGCGCATCTTGCACTGTTTGTCGTCGTTGACCACGATCTCCCGGTGGAGCTTGAGGCCGATCCGCTGGACCGCCGCGGGATCCGCCGCCCCGTTTGAGTCCTGTTCCACGCCCTTGTACCGGCCGACCACGGCACGGATTTTCTTGTTCCGCAGGACCATTCCGATGCCGCCCCGGCCGGCCTGCTTGACCCGGCAGGCTTGGCGGCGCTTGTCGTAGAGGCTGAAGTTCAGAAGGCCCATGGGGGAGTGGTCCGCACCCCGTCCCGCGGAGACCACGGACACCGACTGGAGGTCCTTCTCGTCCTTGGCGAAGGCCCGGGTCAAGGCTTCCGCCAGGAGATGGGTGTCCTGGGGCAGGTCGGCGGGGGCCTCGTAGATTCGGACCGCTCCCTCGTTTCCGTCGATGAAGACGATGGTCTCCCGATCCGCCTTGCCCTGGAGCTCCAGGGCGTCCCAGCCGGAGAACTTAAGGTAGGGGCCGAAGTAGCCGCCCACGTTGGAGTCGATGGGCACCCCGGTCATGGGGGACAGGGACACCACGAGGCTCTTGCCGGAGCCCGGATAATTGGTATTCCCGCACACCGGGCCCATGGCTATGACGATCTCGTTCTCCGGGGAATCCCACTTGGTGGAGGGCTTGGTGGCGTCCCAGAGCAGGCGGAGGCCGAAGCCCTTGCCGCCGGTGAAGCGCTTCTTCATGTCTTCGGACACGGGCTTTTCGGAGACCTTCCGGGTCCCCACGTCCACGTGGAGGGTCCGCATGTTATAACCCTTGGCCAGGGGTTTTTTCTCGTAGGTCCACTCGGACAGGAGCTTGAAGGTCTTGGCGTCGAATTTCATTCGTCCCCTCCCTGGGCTACCGCCGCGGCCACCTCGAAGGGCTTCCGGGCGGCCTCGCTCTCCTCCTTCTCCCGGATCGAGAGGGCTTCCTTGGGGCACTTCTTGGCGCAGGCCCCGCAGGCTATGCACTTGAAGGGGTTCTTGTAGCCCGGGTAGTATCGCATGGCCTCGATGGGGCAGACGGCCACGCAGGCCAGACACCCGACGCAGAGGCTCTTGTTGATCATCACCACACCCGTCTTGGCCACGGTGATGGCCTGGGTCGGGCACTCCATGACGCACTTCCGGCACTCCTGGTCGCAGGCGACCAGGTGGAAGGCCCCCTTGCCCATGCCGAAGACCTGGATGCAGGACTTGGCGGGGTTGTCCTCCTTGAAGTACATCTGGGAGCAGACCGCCGTACAGGTCATGCACCCGACGCACTTCGAGTCGTCGGTGTGAAGATACTTGATCATGGCTCGCGGACCTCCTTCTTTGAGCTGGACCGAGGCATTCTGATGTGTTGCTGATGTATCAGCCGTCTTGACTGATTACTTCCCGTATGAAGCCGGTGTAGTATAGCCCGGAAATCCGGAATCCCGCAATAGAAGTCTTTCCCCGGCCGCCGGACAACCCGCGGGCGGTCCCGGCTCAAGTTCCCGAAGCGGACGGACCGAAACGGATCTCCACCCGGAAGCCCGATCCGTCGGTCCTGGAAACAGCCTTGACGGTTCCCCGAAGCTGGGACACCAGGGAATCCACCAGGGTACGCCCGATGCCCGGGACCCCGGCCCCCGTGCCCGCGGCGGCCTCCCCCACCCCGTTGTCCTCCACGACGAGGAAGTATCCCGGGGCATCCCGGGTCAGGTAGACCGAGACGACCCCCGGGCGCTCCCCCGGGAAGGCGTGCTTGAGGGAGTTGACGGCGAGCTCGTTCACGATGAGGCCGCAGGGGATGGCTTGGGACAGGGGGAGGAGGATGTCCCGGGCGTCCACCCGTATGTCGATCCCCGGGGCGTCCGCCGCCCGGGACCAGCGAAGGGAGGAGCAGATCCGCCCGAGGTACTCGTCCATCTCCACTTCCGTGTACAGTCCGGACTGGTAGACCCCCTCGTGCACGTATGCCATGGCCTGGATCCTCTCCTGGCAGGCCGAGAAGGCCTCGAGAGAGCGGGGATCCCGGATCTCCCCGGACTGGATGGAGAGCATGCTGGAGATGACCTGGAGGTTGTTCTTGACCCGGTGGTGCACTTCCTTGAGCAGTACTTCCTTCTCATCCAGGCTGGATTTCAGGGTCTCGAAGCTGGCCAGGAGACTGGTCCGCATGTGGTCGAAGGATGCCGCGAGCCGCCCGATCTCGTCCCGCCGGCCGGCCAGGGCCTGGACGGTCCGGGAGGACTGCTCGGAGAAGCGGGCGGAGGCCAGATCCCGGACCGCCGTCTCCAGCTGGCTCAGGGGTTCCGTGAGGCCGTCCACGGTCAGCCAGGCGACGAGCAGGGCCAGGGACAGGAGGAGCAGGAATACGAAGCCGCCTCGCACGTCCGATTCGGTCATGCGCTCCGTGAACTCCGATTCCGGGAGGATCGCGAGCACCCTCCAGCCCAGGTCCCACTCGTCGTTCCGGAGCTCCGAAAAACCGTAAATGTACCGGACCCCCTCGATCCGGAAGCGCTGGCTGGAAGCCTCCGGTTTGTCCCCCAGGGGCAGGACCGAGGCTGCCGCCGAGAGCAGGGTATTGCCGGAATCCTCCGCCGCGGGGAGCCTGCCTTCCGCCGTAAGGGTGACGGGGAACTTGCCCGACGCGGCGATGACCCGGCCGTCCCGGTCCAGCACCGCCAGGACGCCCCGACGGGCCTGGGGCAGGGTATTGAGAAAATCGTGGATGCCCTTGAGGGTCGTGGTCACGGACACCACGGCCTGGACTTCGCCTCCGGCGATGACGGGATACCCCGCGGAGATGGCCAGATCCTGGTTCGAGTAATAGGAGTATACCGAGGACCAGCCGGGTTCCATCGTCTCGACCCGGCGGACGTACCAGGGCCGGGTTCGGGGATCGTACCCGGGGCGGGAGGCCCGGAGCTCAAGGGGGGTTCCTTCCTCGTCGCAGGTCCAGCTCTCCAGGGCTCCCCCCGTGGCGCGGCCGGCCCGGCCTACCAGGATCCGTCCGTCACCCAGACGCTGGGCTTCCGCGTATTCGCCGTCGGAAAAACCGATGGCCGCGATGTTGAGCTCCGGGATCTTCCCCACCTGGGCCCGGAAAACCCGCTGGAACAGGTCCAGACTCGAACCGGGATCCTTGACCTGCCGGGCGAACTCCGCGACCGCGATGCCCACATGCCGGGGAGCTTCCAGGAGGCGGGAGAGGCGGGCGTCCAGTACGGCGGTGGTCTCCAGGGCCAGGCGCTCGACGACTCCTCCCATGGACGCCCGGGAGGCCAGGACATAGAGCGTCCAGGAGGCCGCGAACCCCAGGAGCACCAGGGATGCCAGAGGCAGGAGGATGGCGGTGCGGAGGCTGGTGCTTTTACGGGGCCGAGAGGTCTCGGAAACCGGATCCATGCACCCGAGTATACACGGATTTTGGAGAATTTGGGAATCGACGCCGGGGGGCAGGGATCCGAACGCGCCCGGGCTTGAAGCCGGGCTCCCCCCTTTACCCGCCCGGGGCCCTTTGATAGCTTATAGACTGAGCACTACGCGTGAACCGCGGTTCCGGGGGGGAGCGTGAAGATAGTCCTGAACCACAACCCCGAGGAATTCCCCGGGGATTCCCTGACCATCCGCCAGATCCTGGATCTCAAGGGCTGGAGCTTTCCCCTGATCATAGCCCGGGTGGACGGGACCCTGATAGACCGGAAGGAATGGGAGCGAGCGGCCGTCCGGGACGGCGCGGTGGTGGACCTGCACCACCTTCTCAGCGGCGGTTGATCTAGCCGGGACTGGGAATCGACGAAGCCCGCTCCGCGGGCTTCGTTGCGGCGAATCGGCAACGGGAGCCCCGTTGCCGATTCGCCCCTACCATTTCAGGTTCTGCAGGGCGTCCTTGGCCGCCTTCTTCACGGAGTCCGGGTACTTGAGGTACCCGATGTACAGCAGGTAATCGAAGGCCACCTTGTCCCCCAGGATGCCCAGGTTGCGGATCACCGCCATCACGATCTGCTCGTCGAAGACCTTGCCCTGCTCCGTCTCGGTGTTGATGAGCTGGAGGTAGAGGGACAGGGTCTGGGCGGCTTCCGGGGTGCCCATGGCCCCCAGGCAGGCCACGGCCTCCAGGAGGGCGCTCTTGGGGGCCTGGCTCCGGTTGAACAGGGACAGGACGTCGTAGAAATGCCGGATCGCCACGGGGGAGGCCCTCTGCCACTTCCGTTCCGTCAGCTCCCGCACGGCCTTGTAGCGCATCTCCCGCACGGCCTCGGTCTCCACGACGTTCCCGCTGGAATAGACTACCCCGGCGGCCAAGGCCGCTTCGGCCAGGGCCGCCCGCTGGTCCGCCGTAAAGCCCGGGTTGGAAAGACCCGCGTCCAGGGCGGCCCGCTTTTCCAGGGCCGCGTTACGCTCGATCACCTGGACCAGGTAGCCGTGATAATCCCCCTTGAGCCCCGCCAGGGCGGCGGAGGCCTTCTGGGTCACGTCGGCCCGGTATCCCGCCACGAAGGCGGAGAACAGGACCGGGAAGGACGAACCGTCCCCCAGGCGCCCCAGGGCTTCGATGCAGGCCTCCAGGGTCGGGTAGTCGGGCTGGGAGCCGGAGCGGAACAGGGTCGTCTGGGCGCCCAGGTAGGCGTTGAGCCGCTCTATCAGCTTGGGGTTGTCCTGGGCCGTCTCCCCCAGGGCCAGGAGGATGGGAACCCGGACCGCGTTTTCCCGGAAGGTCTGGAAGAGGTCCCACAGGGATTCCGCCGCCGGGGCGTACTTGTATTTCCGGATCATCTCGGCTGAGATGACGGCTATGTCCCGCATGACCAGGTCGGATTCCAGGAGGGTCGCGTTCCCCAGGACGAATTTTACGGCCGTTTCGTACAGGGGGCCCATGTCCGCGCCCTCGTACCCCGAGGCCTCCCGGAGGAGCTCCAGCTTGGTCCCGAGGCTTGATCGCACGAAATTGCGCTGGAAGGTCTCCAGGATGGCCTTGGTATCCTGGGCGTAGGCGGAAACCCCCGCGGACAGGAGGACCAGGGCTGCGGCGACGATTCGTACCATGACGTTAGAACTCCTTTCCCCCCGGGCCGGGACGCCGCC
>JBGSPT010000188.1:0-6383 GCA_041738475.1 Treponematales bacterium | reverse complement strand
GGCGGAGGGCAGGCGGGAGCCGGCCGCCATGGCGCCGGAGGCCGCCTGGGCCGCCAGGCTGTCCGCGATCTGCTCGTAGATGGGGGACGAATCATTGAACCTCATCGACCGCTTCCTTTTCCGCCACCCGGAAGTACCCGTAGACCGCCGCGGCGGCCCAGGATAACCAGCCCCAGGCCCGGAACACCCAGATCAGGACGGGCTGTCCCTCGGGATCGAAGTCGGGCTGGAACCTGTAGGAGAAGTGCCGCTGTGCCAGGGCCTCCCGGCCCTCGGGCGAGGACAGGAGCATCCCGAGCACGAAGAGGAAGCCCAGAAGGGCGGCCCAGGCCGAGAACAGGGCTCCCGCCTTGACCAGGGAGAGCTTGCCGAACCGGGCCGAGGCGGCCAGGGCCGCGGTCACGAAGAAGAGGTAGCCGAAGAGACTCCCCTCGTCCAGGCCCGCCAGGGGATTGAATATCACCCCCCGGGAAGCCTTGAGCAGAACCGCCAGGCCCTCCAGAATCGCGGACAGCCCCGAGGCGGCCAGGGCCGCGGCCAGGGGATACACGACCAGGTACGAGAAGAAGGCGGCCGCATATTTCTCGAAGGAGGTGGCGGGGAGGAGGATCCAGTCGGATCCCCCTCGGCCGTTGTGCATCTGGGCGAAGGCCCGGCCCGCCAGTAGGACGCCGCCCAGCCAGATCAGGAAGGGCCAGGCGGTCCCGCCGGAGTGCCGGGAGGGGTGGTTGAAGAAGGCGGCTCCGCCCAGGATCAGGGCCAGGACGTTGAGCCCCGCTACGGCTCCCAGGGCGATGAGGAAGGGGGAGAGATCCTCGGCCAGGCGGTTGCGGGCCAGGAGGGCGACCCTCTCGAAGGAGAAGGGTTTCCGCACGGTATCGTTGTTCATTTCTGGTCTCCTGCGTCGGGGGTGAAGGGGCCGGGATCCCGCCCTTCCAGGGCGGAACGGAAGGACTCGGGGCGGGACACGGCGGCGGTGAAGGCCAACTCCAGGTCCGCGCCGTTTCCGGGCCTGGCCAGAAGGGCGGTCCAGCCCAGGGCGTCGCGCTCGGCGTAGATGACCGGATGTCCGTCCGGGCTCGAAAGACGCTCCACCGAGAGCTTGTCGGACAGGGCCGACGCGGGGAAGGAACAGAGGATCCGCCCTCCGTGGAGGATCACGATCGGATCCAGCAGGTTTTCCAGATCCCGGGCCTGGTGGGTGGAGACCACGATAACCCGATCCGGCGAGGAGGCCGCGGCCAAGGCCCGTCGGAACTGGGCCTTCGAGGGGATGTCCAGGCCGTTGGTGGGCTCGTCCAGGAAGACCGTCCTCGCTCCGCTCGCCAGGGCCGCGGCCACGGCGAATTTTTTCCGCTGACCGTAGGACATCCTGGCCACGCTCTTGCCCGGGTCCACCGCGAATTCCTCGAGGAGGGAGCGGAAGAGATCCCGGTCCATGGCCGGACGGAAAGCCCCGTAGCGCTCCAGCCACTTCTCCGGGGAAAGCGCGGGACCCCAGGGATCCTCGGGAACGAAGCAGACGTCCGCCAGGAACGCCGCGGACCGGGACCCCGCATCCCGTCCGAAAACCTCCACCCGCCCGGAGGCGGGGAACAAGGCCCCCGCCCCGAGCTTGAGGAGACTCGTCTTGCCGGCCCCGTTCAGGCCGAGGAGACCGACCGTGGATCCGGCCTCCATCGCAAGGTCCAGGCCCTCGAAGAGCGGCCTTGCGCCGTACGCGAACGTCACGGCATCGAATCGAACCATGATTACCTCCATGGTGTATTAGTGTAGTAATACACTAGCGCGATATGGAAAAGAAGTCAAGGGGATCCGGAAAATAGACGTGATCTGAGGCGTTTTAGAATGACCTGACTTTACTTCCATTTTTTATCGAAACTGTGGTGGTTTGCTCGAATTGTACTATAATTATCTATCGAATTGTAAATCATGGAGGATGAAATGAACCGCGTTCGTACCCTGCGGGCTGTCTGCTTCCTCTGTTGTGTAACGGTTTTAATTGGCTGCCAAGAGATCGTCCAGAACGTTCCGAAGCTTCCCAAGCCGCTCATCAGCCCTTCGGGAGGCAAGTTCACCTCAAATCCCGAAGTGGAAATCGACCACATCGATCCGGAAGTTGAGATTCGATATACCCTGGATGGTTCCGACCCCACCACCGCGGATTCCCTGTATTCAGGGGATCCCTTATCCTTCAATTACGAAGATACAGTATTGAAAGCCCGTGCCTTTAAGACAGGATATATGCCCTCGGACGCCGCTAGCGCGAGTTTCCTATTCACATGGCGCAGGCTAGCTGACATGAATTATGCAAGGGCTTTCCATGGCACGGCCGTTGTGAACGGCATCCCGTATGTCTATGGTGGAACGAATCAGGCGCCTGAATACTACAATCCCGGCACCGGCACTTGGACTACATTTGCTGCTCTCGGGAATACCCGGTATGGAGGGGTGGGTGCCTTCGCCGCTTGGGGTGACATGCTGTACGCAATCGGGGGATACACGAACACCCGGGTGGCGGAAGTCGAGAGATGGAACCCCGTGAGTCCTGATGCATGGTCAGCCATGAACGACTTGGCTGTGGCACGTCAGAATGCGGCAGCCGCGGCGGTCGGGGACTACATCTATATGTTCGGAGGGGCGACGAGCGCCGACACTTACGGTACCACAACGATACTGCGGTATGCGCCGGCTGGGGATACATGGTCGACCATGGCGTCGGTTCTCGGATCCGGGAGGCAATATCTTGCCGCTTCCGCCATTGGTACAAAATGCTACGTGTCGGGAGGCCTCTCCGGATCTACGTATGTGAACATGGCCAGCTTGGAAATATATGATACAGTCGCAGGTTCCCTGACCGCGGGTTCGGACATGCCGGAGCCCCGTTGCTATCATGCCATGGCGGCTTATAAAGGGAAGATATACGTATTCGGCGGGGCTCATGGATCGGATTACCTTACGAGGGTGGATATCTACGATCCTTTCAGCAACACTTGGTCTTCATCCCCTACAGTCGCTCCATTCGCACGCTGGTGTCTTGCGGCTACACCTTTAACAGACGGAATTCTGGTCACAGGAGGAAAGGATGCCACCTACGCCTCGCAGAAATCGGCTTGGCTCTATGTGCCTGAAAACGACTGACCGTACCGTGAGTTTCAGGCTCCTATGCGTGTTTGGATGTGTTCTGCTTGCGGGGTGCCAGAACGTAATCGTAGATCGGCAAGGTGTTCTGAGAGTGCCGGTCATTTCGCCCGCCGCGGGCATATACGGTTCACCTCAGACGGTCAGTATCCACTCTTTCGATGACGACGTGGAACTCAGGTATACCCTGGATGAAAGCGACCCAACGGAAACGTCATCGATCTTGCCCGAAGGAATGAGCATCAATGTCTCTTCGAGCACGACCGTAAAGGCCCGGGCATTTAAAACAGACAAGACTCCCTCCGGAACGGCTTCCGCAAGATTCAGCATAGTCTGGGAAGAGAAAGCGCCGTATCCGACCAGCGTGCAAGGCGCGCGGGCAGAAACCGTAGACGGTAAAGCATACATTTTTGGGGGACATTCCGGATCCGCATATCTCAACTCGGTTTACGAATACGATGCCGGGACGGATACCTGGAGAGCTATGTCGAGTATTCCCGGAGCGGCACGCGGGTTTTCCATGTCAGCCTGCGACGGTTCTCTGATCTACCTCGCCGGAGGCTATTCGGACTCGGGAGAATTGTCCGAACTCTTGGTGTTCGATCCCGATGCGGGAGCTGCCGGAACTTGGACGACCAAGGCTTCGATGCCCGGCGCACGTTGGGGAGGGGTGGCTTTTCTTACAAATGGATATCTCTATATCGCCGGTGGAGGTGCGGCTGCGCAGAAAGCCTGTTTCCGGTATTCGGTTTCCGGGAATACCTGGAGTACCCTTCCCGCAACTTCGGATATACCGCATCCGTTCGGATTCGTTGAAGCCGCCGGCTGCGTCGATTCCTCTGGCAGGCTTTATCTGTTCGGCGGTCGGGATTTGGATACGAATCAGTATTATTCGTCTTCCTACCGGTACGATCCGGCGGATGCGACACCTTCCTGGGTGTCGAGAGCAAGCATGCCCAAAGCGGCGGCCAGGATGGGATTCGCGGCTTCCGGCGACGGGATCTATCTATTCGGAGGGGATAACAAGACCTCCGCCAGCGATGACGTGCTCTATTATTCTTTTTCGGGGAATGAATACTCCGCGAAAACCATGGGTTTTGAGGCACGGTACGGAGCGGCGGCTTCGTATATCGGGACCCGGGTGATACTGATCGGGGGCAAACCGTTCAGCTCCGGGCCGCTGACACAGACATACATTTACTTGCCTTCGGAGGATTTATAATATAGGGGGTCCAGAATGAAGCATCCCGGTCTGCACAATCCATGGAATTTGATACTGGTTATTTTTGTTCCTTTTCTCATGGTGCTCGGGGGTTGCGAGCAGGCTATTCGGGTGGATGCCGAAGAAGTGCTCCAGCCCGAGATCCTGCCTGCCACGCTTGCGGTCAACACGTCCTTCAACGCTACGATCTCGTGTCCCACCAGCGATTCCGTGATCCGATATACCCTCGACGGATCCACGCCGACGGAAGCGTCTTCGATATATACATCCTCTATACCGATCAGCGATGATACGACCTTGAAAGCCAGGGCCTACAAATCCGGCTATCTCGCCTCAAGCGTTGCCGATCGGTCATATCGTTTTGTCTGGAGAGCGACGACCATGGAAAGTACTCCGGACTCGCGTTCGGGATATGCGGCCGCCCTGGACGGAACAACCCTTTATGTATGCGGGGGCATGTCGGGGATGACGGTTCTCGATACTGCGTACAAGCTAGACCTGACGACGGGAACGTGGACCCAAATCGCCGATCTCCCGAGCGCCCGGGATACTGCCGTCGCAGCGGTGATAGGCGGCTATCTCTATCTGATCGGGGGAAGGGATGCGACGTTCACCGGTGTTTCCAGCTGCTATCGATACGACATATCCTCGAACTCATGGGACACTCGAGCTGCCATGCCGACCGCCAGATCCGGGTCAGTATCCGCGATAATCGACGAAAAAATATTTGTCGCGGGAGGGGCCGGGTCGTCATTCAGTTCAAAGTTGGAACGGTATGATCCGGGCACCAATACATGGACTGCGTTGTCGGACATGCCTCTCGCACGACAATACTCCCATGGGGGTGGCAGCGGAACCCATTTCTACCTCGCGGGTGGATATAATAGTTTTGGCGACGGAGTATGGGACGATGTATACGGATATTCCGTTGCGTCGAATACCTGGACACCTTCTCCGCCGAGCATCGGCTGTCTTCCGTCTCTCCCGGGCCGAAGAGTTAATGCCGCCGGTGTATTCCATGCTGGTTCGTTCTATGTGATGGGCGGTGCGGATGCGATGGGGGGGACTGCCCCAGTATATGATACCGTGTTCAGCTATACCCCTGGAGCTTCCGCTTGGGCGACAAGATTCCCGATGCCGTCGAGCACCCGTTTGGGTGGGGCATTTTCTATGGTCGACCGTATACTGGTCCTTTCTCCGACCAAGGTTTGGTATTATTTCCCGACCAAAGAGTAGGGACCGCATATAGTGTGATTTATCGACCCCCCAGAACAGGATGAAGGTCCGATAACCTTCGATTGCCTCGCCTTGCCCCCGCCCTGCCGGCCGCCTATACTGTCCCCATGTTCGATCCGCCGATTCCCAGCCGTCACGATGCCCGGGTCTGCGTCGCGGGGGGTGGGGGCTCCGGGGCCGCCCTGGCCTACGACCTGGCCCTGCGGGGGCTTTCCGTCCTTCTGGTAGAGAAGGGCGAGTTCACCTCGGGCACCACGGGCCGCCACCACGGCCAGCTCCACTCGGGGGCCCGGTACGCGGTCGGAGACCGGGAGATCGCCCGGGAGTGCATGGAGGAGACTCTCGTACTCCGCCGAATAGTCCCCCAGGCGATCGAGTACAACGGCGGCATCTTCGCGGCGATCCGGGACGACGAGGCGGATTACGCCCCCGCCTTCGTCTCCGCCTGCCTGGAGGCGGGCATCCCCGCCCGGGAGATCCCCGTCGCCGAAGCCCGGGCCCTGGAACCGGTCCTCAATCCGGCCCTCAAACGGGCGGTCTGGGTGCCCGACGGCACCATCGACGCCTACCGCCTGGCCGCCTCCTTCCTGGCCGCCGCGGCCGCCCTGGGGGCGGAGCTGAGGGCTTTTACGGAGCTCATCGGGATAGAAGTCTCGGGCGGCCGGGTCCGGGGCGGTATTGTCGAAAAGCTGCTGTTCCGGCGTGAGGCAGGGCAGGGCCGGAGTGCAGGGGATGGCGTCGAGGTCGAGGCCCTCGTCCGTGGCCCGCCGGGCGGTTCGGGACA
>JBGSPT010000161.1:0-2659 GCA_041738475.1 Treponematales bacterium | reverse complement strand
ATCTGCGGTAGGCCTGGGTCGCCTTGGCCCACTTGTACTGGGAGCCCCAGGCCACGGCCCGGGCGTCCAGGTGCTTCCACAGGGGGTCGACGAGCCCGGCGGGCACCTCGTAGCCCGCGGCCCGGGCGGACAGGAGGAAGTGGGCCGCGTAGACCGATACCCAGTCGTCCTCACGCCCGCTTCCGGGCCAGAGGGCCAGGCCTCCCGAGGGGGTCTGGAAATCCGAGAGCTTGGCGACTGCGGCGCGCACGTTGATCCGCACGTCCTCAAGCTCCCACTCGGACAGGTTGGCCGCCTCGGGCAGGAAGATCTGGGGAAAGGCTTTCGAGATCGTCTGCTCCGCGCAGCCGTGGGGATACCCGATGAGGTAGTTCACCCGGCGGGTAAGCTGGATGGGTTCCAGGGGGGACAGCTCGAGCCACACCTTGTGGGTGCCCGGCATCCCCGGATAGGACAGGTCGAGCTCGGCGACGCCGCCGGGGGGGACTTGGGCCTCCCAGTCCGAGGTCGTCTTGGCGCCCGCGGGACGGATGGGAAGGTCCACGGCGTGCTCGGACCGTTTTCCGCCGCCCTCGGCGCTCACGACGATCCGGGCGGTCCCGGGCACCGGGAGGGCCCGTACTCGGAACTCGGTGTTGCGCTCCCCGTCCCGGTCGAAGACGATCGTCCGGGCCGCCTCGCCCTCCACCTCCGCGGCCCCGGACGCGGAGATCCGCACCGTTACGGAGGCCCCGGGCCCGAGGCTGGAGAAGACCGCCGCGGGGACCGAGGTCCACTCTTCCAGGGACAGGACCCTGGGGAGGGTGGCCTGGACCATGAGGGGGGCCTTGACGGGCACCGGGACTTCAGCGACCCCGTAGGCCCCGTCGGATCGTCCGGCCACGGCCATGACGCGGACGGCCCCCACGTAGGGTCCCAGGTCCGTGGTAAAGCTCCGGGTCTCCCCGGCTTTCAGGGTCACGGGGCCGAAGTACCGCACCACCGGCGGGAACCGGGAGGGCTTGCGACCCCCCTCCATCTCGCCGCCGTCGCCGCCTCCCACGGCCAGGAGGGTCTCCAGCTTGCCCGAGTAGGCGCCGGTGACGAAGTCGAAGATGTCCCAGGCCCGGAGGGCCGAGGCTTCCTTCTTGTAGAAATCGTCCCGGGGGTTCGGGGTCTTGTACCGGGTGATGCCCAGCAATCCTTCGTCCACCACCGCCACGGTCACGGTCATGGGCTTGCCCGAGGCTTCCCGCACCTTGAAGACCGCCGGCTTGTTGGGCTCGAAGCTCTCGGGCGCCTCGATCCGCGGAGCCAGGGCCGTTGCGGGGTCGTCCACGAGGATCGGTAGGATCCCGTACAGGCGGATCGGAAGGTCGTTGCCCCGCCCGGCGTGGGGCTGTACGAAGTCGACGTGCAGGTAGGCGTTGGGGCTCATCTCGGCGGTCGCGGTGAACTCGACGGTGGTCGTGCCCTCCGCGCAGTCCTGCCATCTCTGGGCCAGGACCCGGCCCGAACGCTCCACCGTCACCAGGGCCCGGCCCTTGGAATTGGAGGGGAAGGAGACCCGCACCTTCTGCCCCGGGGCGTACCGCTCCTGGGAGGCCGTCAGGGCCAGGTTCGAGGGAGCCGCCTTTTCCCCGGGCCGGCCGTACCAGTCGTAGCGGCTGACCCAGAAGACCCGGCTGGCCGCGTGGCCCGAGACCGGGTCCCGGACCCGGATCAGGTAGATGCCCCAGGAATCGGACTGGCTGACCTTGAAGGTCCAGGTGCCCCGGCCGTCCCGGACGGCCGCCTGGCCCTTCAGGACCGAGCGCTCGAAGATGCTGCGCGCGTACTCGGGCAGGGAATCCTCGCCCCCCTCCCACCACCAGTTCTCCCGGATCCGGTGGATGCCCACCTCCAGGTTCTGGGCGGAGGCGGGCTTGCCGTCCCGGTCCACCAGGGCCAGCTTGACCGTCTGGTCCTGGTCGGCCTTGATCGTGCCCCACCGGGTCTCCAGCCGGAGGCCCACGTACCGCGAGTAGGGGTGGTAGGGCACGGAGAACTGCTCGCTGGAGAAGAAGCCGTTGGGCTCGAAGACCCGGACCGCGAACTGGGCGACGGCCGCGCCCGGGGCGCTGCCTTCGGCGTCGAAGGAGGAGGTGAAGGCCGCGGCTCCCTCGGCGTCCAGGCGGCCGTCGAAGATCGTTTGGCGCTCCGTGGACAGGCGGCGGGTGGGGTCCTCGAAGACGTAGTCCCCGAAGCCCGGGAAGGTCGTGGGCGCCGGGGAAAAGGCCACGGATACGTCCGCCTTCAGGCCCGGCGCCGGCGCGCCGTGGAGCCACTGGGATTTCAGGGAGAACCGTGAATCCCCGCCGCCGAGGTAGGCTTTGGCGCCGAAGTCGAACTCTATCTTGAGGCGGTTCGGGACGATGGTCTCCACCTTGACGTTCCGTGTGAAGACCCGGTCCCCCACGGTCACCCGGGCCAGGTAGGTCCCCGTGGGGGCGTCCTCGGGAGTCCGGGCCTTGAAGGCGTAGAATCCGTCGGTCCCCTCGGAGAGGACCGAGGTCTGGACCGTCTTGCCCATGGGGTTTTCCAGTTCGAAGCGGATCGGGTGTCCCGCGGGCAGTGTCTTCAGACGGTCCAGGAGCAGGAAGGTCAGGTGCATCTCGTCCCCGGGGCGCCAGACGCCGCG
>JBGSPT010000128.1:0-4665 GCA_041738475.1 Treponematales bacterium | reverse complement strand
GGCACGCACAGACTCCGGGCCGGCCCCCGCCGGCTCATCCAGGGCATCCTGGAGCATGGCCGCGCCCCGGACGGGATCGGCGGTCCATTCCCGGTACATCGGATAGAACCGATCGAAGACCCCCAGCACCGCCGCCAGGGACAGGACGACCTCGTCGCGCACGAAGTCCGGGGTCTGCTCCTTGCGCAGGACCTCGACCAGGGAGGGAACCGACTCGGCGCTGCCCAGGAGCTCCAGGGCGTAGGCTCCTTGAATGATCAACCGGGGATTGTCCGTGGAAACCACGATCTCCTCGATCGCCGGGATGGACTGCCCGTCTCCCAGTCTGCCCAGGGCGACCATGGCCGCCCCTTGGAACATGTAATCCTCGGAGCCGAGGGCTTCCCGCAACGCGGGAACGGAGGAGGGATTCGCGGCTTTCCCCAGAACCCGGGCCGAGAGGTAGGCGGTGGTGAAGGGGTGTCCCCGCATCTCCTCGGTCACCGCCTCCAAGGTCGGGGCCTTCAGGTCCCGGAGGTTCGCCAGGGCGGTCAGGGCTTCCATGCGGACGTCGAAGCGGGGAGAGCGCAGGTAGGGCAGGAGATCCCTCTGGGCTACGGCGCGTCCCGATTGGCCTATCTCCCGGATGATATCGATCTCCTGGTCCGGCCTTTTCGACCGGTCCAGCCGGTCCAGAAGGCCGATGGCCCGGAGGTCCCGGAGGCTGAAGAGGATGCCCAGGGATTCCCGCACCGAGGAGGCTCCCAGCCGGATCAGGACGGGGGTACGCGCCAGGGCCGCGGCAAGCAGGAGGAAGAGACCCGAGAAGAGGATGCGGTATGCCGAAGCCGGGGTCGTTCCCAGGACCGAAAGTCCGTCCAGGACGAGTCCCCCCGCCGCGGAACCCAGGGCTCCCGCCATCCCGTATATAAGGTAGTAGACGATCGCCAGGTCCAGCGTCCGGTCGGCGGGGATCAGGGCGAAATAGTAGGTCTGGGCAGCGTTTTCCTGGCCCGCAAGCCCGAAGCCCGAGGCGAAGTTGACGGCGCACAGGAAGAGGAAGACGGGAACCGGGGAGACGAAGCCGGGGGATGCCAGAACCGGAAGGATCGAGAGGGCCGATACGGCAATGAAGATCCCGTACAGGGGCTTGGCGCCAAGGCGGTCCACGAGCTTACGGGTGAGCATGCCCATGGCCACGGCACCCAGACTGGCGGCCAGGGTGTAGAGCATGATGTCGTCGTCCCCCGCGGCGTATACGGCCCTGGGGTACACCACCAGGAAGGTCCGGGCCGTGCCCGCGACGAAGGAGACGATGGCGAACACGATGAAATAGTCGCGGATGGGCTTGGATCGGACCGCTTCCCGTATCGCGGAGGACCAGGAGGCCGTCCGGGCCGGCCGGTATTCCTCGGGCTCGGGGATGCGGAACAGGAACAGGGAGCCGACCAGCCCCGTCGCTATCCCCGAACCCAGGAAGAGGGTATATCGCGCCAGGGAGGCGCTCCGCCCCAGTACCAGGGCCACGGCCAGGTAGGTGGCTATGCTCACCAGGGAGTTTATGATCTGGACGTTGGAGAGGAAGGCCCCCCGGTCGCGGTCCCCGCCGAGCAGGGCCAGGACCGGATTGTTGCCGATCAGGCCGATCCCGCGGAAGATGTTGAAGCCCGCCGTGGCCGCGAGGACCAGGAAGAGGGCGGCATCCGCCCTGCCCCGGTCCGCCAGGATGGGGGCGGCCAGCACGGGCAGCATGGAGAGGTAACGCAGGATCCATCCCCAACCGAAGGCGTCCACGATCCGGATCCGGGAGATCAGGATCCGGCCCAGGGGCATGAAGAAGAACGTGGCGAATCCGAAGGCGTTGAGGGCCCCGATCGCGGTGCCCGAGGCTCCCAGGCCCAGGGCAAAGAGGGTGATCATGCTGCCGGACAGGAGGCTGAAGGAGAAGGCGTTGAGGACCGTAAAGAGGTACCATGCTTCCCGCAGGCGGCGCAGACGGCCCGGGGTGATCGGGCTCATGTCGAGGCGGCCTCCGCGGGTGCCGTATCGACGGGACCCTTGACCACGGCCTTGCGCTTCCACCGCCCCGTCCGGTAGTACCAGGACGAGAAGGCCGCGCCCATGAGCCAGCCCGCGGGGATGCTCCACCAGATGCCGTCCGGGCCCATCCAGGAGGACAGAAGGACGGCGATCGGTATCCGCACCACCCACAGGGCCAGCAGGGTGTTCACCATGGGGATCATGACGTCCCCGGCCCCCCGGAGGACTCCGTTGTTGACGAACATGATCGTGAACAGGGAGTAGAAGGCCCCGACTATCAAAAGGTACCGGGCGCCGATGCGGATGACTTCGGCGTCCTTGGTGAAGAGCCTGACCATGCCCGGACCGCCGAACACCATGACCGCCCCGATGGCCATGGAAATCCCCAGGCCCACCAGGAGGGCCGAGGAATGGCCCCGGCGCACCCGCTCGGGCTTGCCGGCCCCGAGGTTCTGGCCCGTGAATGTGGAGACCGCCATGCCCAGGTTCATGGTGGGCATCATGGCGAAGGTGTCCAGGCGGCTGGCCGCGGAGAAGCCCGCCATGACGTCCGTGCCGAAGGTGTTGACCACCCGGGTCAGGACCATCATGCCCGCGGCCACCAGGGTCTGCTGTATCCCCGAGGGGATCCCGAGCTTGAGGCTCAGTCGGAACAGCCCCGGATCGAAGCGGAGCTCCCGGACCGAAAGCCGGACGTACTCGTTCCGCTTGTTGAGCAAAACCAGGGCGCCCAGGAAGGAAGCCGCCTGGGAGATGATGGTGGCCCAGGCCACTCCCGCGACCCCCCAGCCGAAGGCGACGACGAACAGGAGGTCCAGGGCGATGTTCAGGAAGGACGCGGCGATGAGCAGGTACAGGGGGGTCTTGGAATCCCCGATGCCCCGGAGGATGGCGGCCACGCCGTTGTACCCGAAGGTGGCCAGGGATCCCGCGAAGAGGATCCGCAGATAGGTCCCGGCTTCCGGAGCGACGTCCGCGGGAACCCGCAGTACTTCGAGGATGAGGGGAACCGCGAGGACCCCGACGACGGACAGGACCAGGGCCGCCCAGAAGAGGACGATATAGGCCGTATCCACCACCGCCCGAACCTTGGCCTTGTCCCGGGCTCCGAAGTACTGGGCTATCAGGATCGTGAAGCCCATGGTCACGCCCATGATCAGGGCAATCATCAGAAAGAGCACCGCGAAGCTCGATCCGACCGCCGCCAGGGCCTGCTTCCCCACGAACTGCCCCACCACGATGGAGTCCACCATGTTATAGAGTTGCTGGAAGACGTTGCCGATCAGCATGGGCAGGGCGAAGAGGATGATCTCCTTGGTCTCGTTGCCTTCGGTCAGATTGCGCATCGGGGATCCTTCTCGTGGTATCCATTCATAATAAGGAAATACCCATGGAATGAACAGGGGAGTCCCGCCGGGCTTTACCCCCGCCCGGGCCGCCGGTATACTCCCGACCCATGGACGACACCCACCGTGCGGCGGACTCCGCCTTCTTCTCGGACCTCCCCCGGGAGACCCAGTTCTTTCTCATCCGCCACGGCGAAAGCGAGGGGAATGCCCGTCTGGTGATGCAGGGCCGGCTGGACCTCCCACTGAACCCCCGCGGAGAGTCCCAGGCCGCCGCGGCCGGCTCCTGGCTGGCGGACAAGGGGGTCGCCGTCCTCTATTCCTCCCCCCTGCGCCGGGCTCTCCGGACCGCCCGGATCATAGCCGAGAAAGCCGATCTGCCCGAGCCCCTGCCCGAGCCGGTCTTCACTGAGCTCGATACGGGCATCTTCACCGGACTTTCGGTGGAGGAGATCCGGGAACGCCATCCCGAAGTATTCGAAGAGTTCCGCTGGAAAAGCTGGGAGGCCGTGCCCGGGGCGGAGAGCTCCTCCTCCCTCTACGACCGCGCCCTGGAGGGCTGGGAACTCCTCAAGGCCCGGGCGCGCCAGACCGAGGGAGCCCTGGCGGTGGTGTCCCACGGGGGCTGCCTCCAGTGGATGGTCCGTGCCACCTTCGGGTGCCGGACCTGGATGCCCCTGCTGACCACCGGGAACTGCGGGATCTTCCATCTGACCGTCCACCCGAACCCGGGGGGCAGGCCCGCCTACCTTCAGTGGAAGCTCCTGAACAGCCAGCCGGAGTTCGGGACCGCCGCGACCCCGCCCGTGTTCTAGGAGCCCGAAAAAGGCCTAGGGGCGGCCCTTCACAGGCTTCGCGACACTAGGGGGAGCCCGCTCCGGGAAAGGCCTGCCACAGGGGCTCGTCGGGAGGGCAGGGCGCTTCCAGCCGGATCGGTTCACCCGTAAGGGGATGCTCGAACTCCACGGCCCGGGCGTGGAGCATCACCAGGCCGTTCCGGCAGGACCTCCGGGCTCCGTACTTCAGGTCCCCCCGGATCGGGCAGCCCGCGGCGGCCAGCTGGGCCCGGATCTGGTGGGTCCTGCCCGTCCAGGGCCGTATTTCAAGGAGCTCGTAGCGGTCCCCGTGCCCCAGGGTCCTGAAGTCCAGGACCGCCAGGTCCGGTCTGATGGCGTCCGCGGGGACGGGGGCCCCGATCCGGTCGACCCAGGGTCCCGGCAGGACCTTCAAGGGGACGGCCAGGGTCCGGTTGCTCCGGGGGTCCCGGACAAGGCGGTGGGCCAGCCGGGCTTCCGGGACC
>JBGSPT010000080.1:0-3036 GCA_041738475.1 Treponematales bacterium | reverse complement strand
CGTCCCTGGAATTCGGCCTGGGGCGGCCGGGGGTGCCGTATCTCGACTACGGCCGGGCCTTCTGCCAGTACGAGTGCGCCGCCTGCCAGGCGGCCTGCCCCTCCGGGGCCCTCCTGGACCGCGCCCTGGAGCTCAAGAAGCGGGAGGCCGTCGGCAAATCCGCCCTGGTCCTGACGGACTGCATCGTGGTGTCCAAGGGCACCCGCTGCGGGGCCTGCGCCGAGCACTGCCCCACCGGGGCGGTCCGGATCGAGCGGGTGGAGGGCCGACCCCTCCCTGTCCCGGTCCTCCACCTCCCCACCTGTATAGGCTGCGGGGCCTGCGAAACCGTCTGCCCCTCCACGCCGAGAAAGGCGATGACCGTCTCCGGCCTGTCCGTCCACGAGATCGCGGACCCGCCCCGGAAGGAAGCCCCCGAACCCTCGGCCAAGCCGCCGGAAGAGGGCTTCGCGTTCTAGATTCCCGAGGCAAAGCGGACTCCGTCCCTCCGGCACATCGCCCGGACGGCGTTCCGGCCCGACTGGGCGGCGGTGGTGATCCCGCCCCAGGCTTCCACCCACTGTCCCGCCCGCCAGAAACCCTGTAGCCCGGGCTCGTCGTACCGGGGCGCCCCTCGAAGCAAGGCCCGGATCATTCCCGCGTCGGGCCTCCGGGCCTGCATGGTTCCCATGTAATTCCCCGTATACCGTTCCCGGGTGAGCGGGGTCGACACGTCCACGACCTCGACCCGCTTCGAGAAGCCGGGGCGATACCGGTCCGCCGTGTCGATCACGAGATCCGCGCAGCGGCGCTTCTCCTCCTCGTACCGGGGCCGATCCGGCTCCAGGGCTTTCCAGAATCCGTAGTCCGATTCCAGGAAGGCCGTGAGGGCCGCCTTCCCCGCGGGCGCGGCGTCGGGATCGCAACAGCGGTTGTGTACCGTGAGCCGGGTCTGGGGCCGGCCGGCCGTGCTCGGGGCCCCCGGGAGCAGCCAGGTCACGGGTCCCGGGAAGGCCGACCAGTCCTCGGCGACCCCGAGGTTCACCTGGACGGGCTGGTCGGACATGCGCCGGGGATCGAATTCGGCACCGTCCCTGCGCCCGCCCGGGAGGATAGAGCGGGTGAAGCGCCCGTCCGCGGCGGACAGGACCCGGTCCGCCGGGATCTCCCGGCCGTCCTCCAGGGCGACGCCCCGGACGGCTCCAGACTCGACCCGAAGGCGCTCCGCCTTGGCTCCGTAGAGGATCCGGCCCCCGAGTTCCGCCAGGCGGCTTTCCATCGCCCGGGCGAAGGACAGCCATCCGTGCCGGGGGATGCCGGTCATTTTACGGTGAGCGTAGGCCAGGGGCAGAAGCACGGTCAGCAGGGGGACGTCCGTCCCCCCGAAGTGGACGAGGTTGCCGAAGGCCTCGACGGCCGCGGGATCCGCGAGCCCTTCCAGGAAGCGCCGGAGGGTGAGGGTCCCGTACCGGAAGAGCACGGGAAGTTCCGGCAGCTCCGAGACGCCGGGTGCCCGGGACTCCCCCGATAGGGGCATGTCGAACCGGAGGCAGGCGCGGAGGGCCCGGGCGAAGGAACGTACCGCCCGGGCGTCCCGGGGGAAGCTCTCCAGGAAATGCGCCTCGAACCGGTCGATGTCCGTCCAGACCGTGACTGTCCTGCCGTCCGTCAACCGCACGCTTCCGAAGGACTCCGGGTCCCGGAGCGGGCACCGGTCGATCACTCCCAGTTCCTTCCACATACGGTACAGGGGAGCCCCGGGTCCCGTGCCCGCCAGTCCGGCCGCGGAACCGTCGAAGGTATAGCCGCCCCGGCTCCAGGAAGTGCAGAGTCCTCCGGGAGTCCCGGCCATCTCCAGGACGGTCACCCGGTACCCCGAGGCCGCGGCGTATATCCCCGCGGAGAGCCCCGCGGTCCCGGCCCCGATGATCACGAGGTTACCGCTCATCGGGTCCTCCCTTCTTCTCGCGGCTTGCCCCGCGTTTCCGGACACCCAGCCCCGGATTCGCAGACTCCGTACCGCCCGGAGGGGAGTCCGGAATTCCCAGGAGTACGCAGGCGCCGGTCAGGAGGCGGTCCCGGGCCTTCTTTGCCCGTGCATCCGTCCCAAGCCACTGTGCAGCACCCTCGGGGCGTAAAAAAACCATGTGGATGAAGGCCAGGAGGGACCAGATCCGGAGCCGGGTCTCCGCCTCCCCCAAGCCGGGAGACTCCGCCCGGAGCATCGCCGTCAGGTCCTTCAGGGTTTCTGCGGTCAGGCTCTCGCCGGAGCCTCCCGACTCTATCTCGCTCTCCAGGGCGAGTCGGGCTGCCACGGGCTCGTCGAAGAGGAAGTCGCAGATCCGGATCAGGTTTTTCCTGAGCCCCGGCCCCGTCGAACCCGGCAGGATCCCCCGCTCCCGGAAGTACTCCCCGACGACGACCCGGACAGCCTCCCGGATCAGGGCTTCCTTGGAGCCGAAATGGTAGTTGACGGCGTTCAGGTTGACCCCCGCCGCCTCGATGATCCGCCGCACGGTGAGGTCCCGGACCGAGCCGGCCGTCCGGATCAAGGCCGCCGCGGAATCCAGGATGGATCGGCGGGTCGCGGAAGGTTCTATATTCATACTATGTTTCTTACATTGTTTACCAGAAAGATGTCAAGGCTCTATCTCTGGATCGGGGACCTGGCCCGGACCGGCGGTCGAGTCTAGGGCCCTATCTTCGGAACCGGGATTCCCTTCAGGAGGTCCGCGCCCAGGGCCTTTGATCGGGCCTCTATCTCCGACTGCTTGCCGCCCAGGGACTTCTCCAGGGAGGCCGCGGAGGCGGAGTCCCCCTCGGCGCCCTTGGCCAGGGCGTCGAATTCCTTCTTCGGGGCCAGTTCGCCCTCCAATTCGACGCCGATATACTGCCGCAGTGCGGCGTCGAGCTCCCGGGAGGCCCGGGCGGCATAGCGCCGACCCGCGGCGTCCACGGCTTCGGCGATGATCCGGTCCAAATCCGTGCGCAGGACGAAGGAGTCCGCGTCGCCCGGGACGGCCCGGTACTCTGCCTGGATGTTCACCGCCCCGGCAT
>JBGSPT010000057.1:0-5470 GCA_041738475.1 Treponematales bacterium | reverse complement strand
GCGGATATCGCCGCCCCGGGTCTTGAGCAGGGTGCGGCCGACTTCGGCGCCCCAGGCATGGGCCAGGCCCTCCTCGGCGATGGCCTGGTTCTTCTCGATCTGGTCGGACAGGGTCGTCTCCACGTCCCCCAGATCCGCGGTTTCGGCATACTCCAGGATGTCCCGGACGTTCAGAAGCCGGGCCCCGGCGGCCAGGGCCCCGCCCTCGACCCGGGAGGAGGTCCCGGCGTCCCCGGAATACCCGGTTTCCGGACCGGCCGGACCGGGCTCCCCGGGGATCTCCGCGGGGATTCCGTTACGGGCGGCGTGGGTGATGTTCGTGTGGGATCCCTCGATGCGGACCACTGCCCTATCGTCCCCGTCGAAGGCTTCGGCCTCGATGTAGAGGTTCTCCACCCCCTCGGCCAGGCTTACCGAACAATACCCCGAGGAAAGGAGCCGGTTGATCTCGGGATATCGCTCCGGCGTCACGCTCTCCAGGACCTCCAGGCGCCGGGAAGGGTCCCCTCCGACGACTCCGGCTACCGCGGCCGCGGCTATGCCCTTGAGGCCTCCGGTGTTGGGAACCCGGACGCCCTTGACGTTCTTTACGATGTTGCCGGAGCACCTCATGCGCAGGCCCTCGGGCATCCGGCCCAGGATCTCCCGGGCCCGGGCGGCGGCGTAGGCCACCGCGATGGGCTCCGTACAGCCCAGGGCAGGCACGAGCTCCTCCTTGAGGATGGCCGCGTAGGCCGAGCGGACTTCTTCGGAAAGCATGGGACGCTCCTACCGGGCCGGCGGGGATGCCGCGGCGGCCTCGATAGGAGTATGCCATCGGACAGCCCCGGGGGCAACCCGGAATCGGGCAGGCGCCCGGGACGGTCCTTCCGGGTCAGGGCCTGGTCTTCGGGCGGGCGTAGTATCCCCCGCCGGTACGGACGTAGACGATCAGCTGGTCCTCGAAGGGCATTCGAAGCAGGGTGTCCGCGTGGTTCCAGGAAACCCCCAGGGTGAGGGTGCCCAGGTAGCGCAGGCCGAAGGCGTCGAACCAGGTCAGGAAGGGGTAGTTCCCGAGGGTCAGCTCCGCCTTGGCCCCGGGAAGCAGGGTTCCTTCCAGCTCGACGACCGAGGCTTCCGCTCCAAGGCGCAGGGTCATGTCCTTGCCGGAGTCCCGAACGTTGCGGACCAGGATCCGCCGGAACCCGAGGCTCAACCCGGCCTCCCCCAGCCCCGCGCCTTCCGGACCGATCCCCAGTTTGGCTGTCGCGGCAGCCCGGAACCAATCCGCCGGAACCCATTCCGCGGTTATGCCGGGCCGGAAGGAGGAAGCCCGCCCTAGGTACTCCACCGCCGGGCCGGCGGCCAGCCCGGAGACGAGACCAAAGAGTTTCTCCGCGGCCAGCTGTTCCAGGTACTCTCCGGAGATCAGGGTCCCGAACCTCCATCCGCCCAGGGAGAAGTCCGCGTAGAACCGGTCCAATTCCGTCGTTTCCGTCCGGGCGGTATCCCCGGATATCACCCGGTCGAACTCGTTGGCTCCCTCGTCCACGAGGGGCTCGATGCGGAGAACCGCTCCCAGGGTAAGCCGGTCCTCCCCCCTGCGGGCCTGGACGCCCATCAGGGCGTACCCGGAGACCCATTTCATGGAGGTCTGGTCCCCGTATATCCCGGTGTAGGCCGAGGCCGTAGCGGAATCCATGCTGAAGGCGAAGACGCTGGGCAGAAGGAGGGCCCGGAAGGATATATCCCGGAGCTTGAACAGCCGGAAATAGAAAAACCCGTCCAAGCCCAGCAGGGTGCCTCCGGCCGGACCGTCCACGGTGGGGAGGGTGGCGGAACGGGTCGCCAGGTCGGCGTCGAAGATGCCGTAGAAAACGGGATCTTCCGCATCGATGTACGCGTTATACGCGGCCACGACACGGGGCAGGCTGACCGCGGCCCGGGCGGCGTCCAGGTAGGCGGCGGGATCCAGGGTCTGGGCGGACAGGCCGGCGGCGGGAAGGACGGCCGCCAATACGGCGAGGACGGATCTGCGGAATCTCGGGATCGACATTTTTTCCTCCGGCTTTTGAAACATCATCTCCGCCGGAGACACGACGCGAAGCGGAACGAAGACGGAGACCTTCCTGATTCTATCCCGGGGCGCCGTCGAATTCCGTCCTGTCCGGGAATTGTATCATAAGAAGCGGTCCTCGGACCGTCGAAGCCTGTCGGGGCCGAAAAGCCGCCGGATCTCAGCCCGCCGCGAAGGCGGCCAGGTTCCGCTCGATATACTTGAGGTGGAAGGCCCCGTGGCCGAAATAGAGCTCCAACAGCTGGGCCAGGTCCATCCGCCCCCTCTCGGGATGGATGACATGGAACGCGGACCAGTCCCCGTCCAGCATTCCGCGGCAGGTCCGCCCGATCAGGGCCCGGACCCGCACCGCCTCCGCCAGGCACCCGATCCCGTCCATGTCCGCGTACCCAAGCCGCGAGCGCCAGGCTTCCTGGTCCCACACCGGGATGGTGACCCCGGGCTCCGCGATGGCTGCGCGGATACGGTACCAGCAGATCATGTCCGCTTCCAGAAGATGCACCAGGTGCTCGTTGACGGACCACGCCTCGGGCAGGTCGGGCAGGAAGGAGAGCTCCTTGGCGGAGAGGTCTTTAACAAGGTTCCGTATGGGTTCGAAGGCCGTTTCGTAGCGGACGATCAGGGCTTCTTTTTGGTTCCTGTCCATGGTCCCCCCTAAGCCGTTCACGACTTCGATGAACGATACATCAGTGTGTTTCCGGAATCAACCACGGAGAGCACCATAGAATCCGCCCCTGAATCCTAAAAATCCGACAGGATAAACAGGATTAAAAGAGGATGAACAGGATTAGAAATCTGGGTAATAGTGTAGCCCAAAGCCATATCCTGTCCATCCATCCTGAATCCTGTCCATCCTGTCCTTCTTATCAGATTCCTGCCGCCGATGCTCCCTGGCGATGTCTGTAGACGCTAGTTCGCCTTGTCGTGTACTCCGCGGACCGCGCGGCCCGAGGGATCCGCCAGCTTGGCCCACTCGGCGTCCCAGCGGATGGCGGTGGGGGTGGAGCAGGCGATGGAGGGCCCGTCGGGGACGAGGTCCACAGCCGAGGGATTCTTGAAGTGCTCCTCGAAGATGGTCCGGAACCAGTACGCCTCCTTGGTCGGGGGCGTCTTGACCGGGAAGCGGTGCCGGGCGTTGGCCATGGCGGAGTCGGAGACCTCCTTCTCCGCGTGGGCCTTGATGGAGTCGATCCAGGAGTACCCCACCCCGTCGGAGAACTGTTCCTTCTGCCTCCACAGGACCTCGTCGGGCACCCAGCCGTCGAAGGCCTTGCGCAGGATGTATTTCTCCATGCGGCCCTCGTCCTTGCGGATCATCTTGTGCTTGGGGTCGATGTTCATGGCGACTTCGAGGAATTCCGGGTCCAGGAAGGGCACCCGGGCTTCCACGCCCCAGGCGGTCATGGCCTTGTTGGCCCGGAGACAGTCGTAGAGGTGCAGGAGCGAGAGCTTTCGCACCAGCTCCTCGTGGAACTCCACAGGGTTGGGGGCCTTGTGGAAGTAGAGGTAGCCGCCGAAGATCTCGTCGGAACCCTCCCCGGAGAGGACCATCTTGATCCCCATGGACTTGATCACCCGGGACATGAGGTACATGGGGGTGCCCGCCCGGATGGTGGTGACGTCGAAGGTCTCCAGGTGGTAGATGACGTCCGGTATGGCATCCAGGGCCTCCTGGACGGTGAACTCGATCTCGTGGTGCTGGCTGCCGATGAACTCGGCCACCTTGCGGGCGTACTTGGTGTCCGGGGCGCCGGGCAGGCCCACCGAGAAGGAGTGCATCCGGGGCCACCAGGCCCGCTCGGTATCCCCGCTTTCCACGCGCTTTTCCGAGAACTTCGCAGCCACGGCGGCTATGATGGAGGAGTCCACCCCGCCGGAGATCAGAAGGCCGTAGGGAACGTCGCACATCAGCTGGCGCTTGACCGCGGAGACCAGGGCTTCCCGGAGGACTTCCGGGTCCGCCTCCTCGGAGGGTATCCTCCCGGGTGCGGCCCAGGCGGGCTCGTACCACTTCACCAGCTTTCCCTCGGAGCCCTTGTAATAGTGCCCGGGCGGGAAGACCTCCACCTTGGGGCATACGTCGTACAGGGCCTTCACCTCGGAGGCCACGAAAAGGGTTCCCTCCCCGTCCCGGCCCCAGTACAGGGGATTGATGCCGATGTGGTCCCGGGCGATAAAGAAATCCCCGTCCCGGGGATCGTAGATCACGAAGGCGAAGATTCCGTTCATGAGCTTGACGAAGTCGGGCCCGAGTTCGTCGTAGAGGTAGAGGATGGGCTCGCAGTCCGAGGCGGTCTGGAACTCGTGGGGTTTCTTGAGGTGCCGGGCCCGGAGTTCCAGGTGGTTATAGATCTCCCCGTTCACGGACAGGACTCGGCCGGTGCCCCTGTCCACCAGAGGCTGGGCCCCGTGGGTGACGTCCACGATGGCCAGGCGCTCGTGGCAGATCACCGCCCGCTTGTCCGAGTAGACCCCGCTCCAGTCCGGGCCGCGGTGCCGGATGCGCTTGACCCGGTTGATGGCGAGCTTCCGCAGCTCTACGGGGTTACCCTTGATATCCAGGACCGTGAAGATTCCGCACATGGCACACTCCGAACCGGGAAGATAGTCCGGGATTATCCAATGAAACGGCCTTCCGGGACAAGGGCTTGTTTCTGCAAAAAGATACAATTTCCGAATACGGACCCCGGCGGATACGGTCCCTTCAGACGGTATCGCGGCCGCAGCTCGACCCGAGGGGGAAGGCCACGCAGAACCGTGCGCCTCCGTCGCTCTCCCAGGAGAGTTTCCCGCCCAGCTGGCCGGCCAGGGCCGCGGCCAGCTGAAGGCCCAGCCCCCGGGACGAGCCTGGGTCGAAGCCGGAGGGCAGTCCCGGTCCGTCGTCGGACACGCAGAGCCGGGCCGACTCCCCTTCCGCCTTCAGGGTTATGCGTACCGAACCGGCGCTGTCGGGCCGGAGCGCGTGCTTGAAGGCGTTCGTCACGAGTTCGGACAGGAGCAGGCCGAAGGGAATGGCCTTCTCCAGGTCGCAGCGCAGGGGATCGCAGTCCACGTCCGCCGCGACGTTTCCCGCGATGCCATAGGTGTCCCGCAGGAGATCCAGAAGCTTGGAACAGTATTCCGACAGGTCGATCTCCGTCAGATCGCCGGACCCGTAGAGCATCTCGTGGACCATGGCCATGGAGGCGATCCGCGACTCCAGGCCCTTGAGGGATTGGCCGTCCAGGGCGCCCTGTCCCTCCTGGAGGCGGATCAGGCTCAGGGTCATCTGGAGGTTGTTCTTGACCCGGTGATGGACTTCCTTGAGCAGGATGCTCTTCTCTTCCAGGAGACGACCGAGCCGGCGGGCTTCCTCCGCCTGTTCCGCTTCCCGGCGCTGGACCGCTTCCGCCATGCCGTCCAGGGCCGCGGCGA
>JBGSPT010000011.1:0-7958 GCA_041738475.1 Treponematales bacterium | reverse complement strand
TGGGCCTGCGCGCGGTCATGTCCGCGCGAAAGGCGCGGGCCTCAAAGACTGTCATCCCCGAGGTCGAGATCGCCAGACAGAGCGATCCGGGCTACTTCCTGATCGGACCGGGACGTCCCGAAAGCCATCCTTCGGAGGGCGCGGAAGCCAAGGCCGCCCGCCCGCCCAGCCCGGCGATCCGCGGGAACCTTGAGGAACGGAGAATGCCATGGAAATCACCCTGGTGATCGTAGGCGGAGTCGTCGTGCTCACCCTGGTCGCGGTGGTCGGCGACGTGATCGGCAAGGCCGTCAAAGCCCGGGGAGCTTCGGACCCCAAGGCCCTGCGGGACCTTGTCCGCCGGGTCGACGAGTTGGAGCGGCTTTCCCTGGAACGGGAGGACCGGATCCGGAGGCTCGAGGCGGACGTCTCCTTCGCGAACAGACTGTTGGAGGATAAGCACTCGAAGTAGGCGAAACCGCGGGAACGGCTCCGCCGAATTTGATTGTGGCATATGCCTGAATATAGTATCCTCTCGAACGAGGTCACCCGCGGTGACGCATCCTGTTGCACCGATCCACATCACCGGGAGGAACACCATGAAAATTGTACGATTCTCGCGGGGCGAGGAGCCCGCCGCCTACGGGATCCTGGAAGGCAAGTCCGTATACGGAATCAGGGGTTCCATCTATGACCGATTCGAGAAAACCGGCGATAGGTACGACCTCTCGGAGGTCCGCCTCCTCGTCCCCTGCGAGCCCAGCAAGATCCTCCTTATCGGCATCAACTACAAGGAGCACATCGCGGAGATCGGCAAGAAGGTTCCGGCCGTCCCCTCCCTGTTCATGAAGCCCCTTACCACACTGATCAACCCCCTCGAGAACATCGTGTATCCTGAAGTCGCCCGCCAGGTGGACTACGAGGGGGAGATGGCGATCGTGATCAAGCACAAGATTCGGAACGTGCCCGAGGAGGAAGCCCGTTCCCATGTCCTGGGTGTCACCCCCTTCAACGACGTGACCGAGAGGATCATGGGATATGACCAGGAACTGCTGACCTACTGCAAGGGCTTCGACACCTTCGCCTCCTTCGGCCCCGTGATCGACACGGACATCGATCCCGACGACACCGTGGTCCGGACCTTCCTGAACGGCGAGAAGGTCCAGGAGGGGTTCACCAAGGAGATGGTCTTCGACTGTTCGAAGATCGTCTCCTACGTCTCCCGGTGCATGACCCTTTTCCCCGGGGACATCATCAGCACGGGAACCCCCGTGCACGTCCTGCCCATGAAGGACGGGGACCGGGTGGAGATCGAGATCGAGGGCATACCCGAACGGCTGGTGAATTTCGTGTACGACCCCAAGTCGCATTGAGGTCGTCGGATTCCTGACCGGAGGGTTCGAAGAGCCGGGGTCCGAAACCGGACAGGACGGTCCGTACGGACCCCTATTTCGCAACCTTTACCCTGCTGATCCTGTCATATATAGGACGGGAGGCGGTATGGAAAAAGATCCCCGACCGACGGAGGGCGGACAGGCTCGGCCCGAATGGGTGTCGGCCCTGGCGCGCTTCGAGAAACCCGATATCCGCAAGGCAGTACTCCAGCTCGCGGACACCCTCATTCCCTACCTTGCCCTATTGGGCCTCATGATCGTTTCCGTGACCTCGGCTTGGCCGGTATGGACGACCCTGCTTTTGGCCGTGCCGGCGGGAGCCTTCCTGGTGAGGCTCTTCATCTTTTTCCACGACTGCTGTCACGGGTCCTACCTGCCTTCCCGGAAGGCGATGGATGCCCTGGGCGCCGTGCTTGGGGTCCTCACCTTCACGCCCTACGCCGAATGGCGGCACTCCCACGGCATCCACCATTCCACGTCGGGGAACCTCGACCGCCGGGGCGTGGGAGACGTCTGGACGATGACCCTCGGCGAGTACCGTTCGAGCTCGTGGCCGCGCCGCCTGGGCTATCGGCTGTTCCGCCACCCCCTGGTGATGTTCGGCCTGGGTCCCCTCTTCTCCTTCGTGGTGGCCCAGCGCTTCCCGACCCGGGGTTCGGGCAGGCGCCAGGTCGCCAGCGTCCTGTATACCGACCTTGCCATCCTGGCCGTCGTCCTGGCCGCCTCCCTGACGATCGGATTGCGTACCTATCTCCTCATCCAGCTGCCGGTGATGTTCGTCGCGGGGCTACTGGGACTTTGGCTCTTCTATGTCCAGCACCAGTTCGATCCCGGGTACTGGGAACGTTCCGATGAGTGGAATCCCTTCCAGGCGGCACTCCAGGGCAGCTCGTTCTACCGGCTGCCCAAGGTCCTGCAGTGGTTCTCGGGGAACATAGGGCTCCACCATATCCATCACCTTCGCCCCCGGATCCCCAACTACAATCTCCAGGAATGTCTGGACGCGATCCCCGAACTGAGTCTGCCCGCCCCGCTCACCCTGCGCAGGAGCCTGGCCTCGGTGCGACTGAATCTCTGGGACGAGGCCGGGAAGCGCCTGCTGAGTTTTCGCGAAGCCGGGAAAACTCGGCGGCCGGCTACGGCTTAGATCGGGAACGGTTTCCGGGGTACCCCTTGTGTTCGCCCTTGATTCAAATTATGATAAAAATGATAATATAAAGACTGAGAACGCGGGGAGGTGGACATGGCAGCCGGGGGAAAGATCACGGTGAAGACAAAGGTTGGAGCCTCGCTTGACGAGGTCTGGGACGCATATGTGAATCCCGATGACATCACAAAATGGAATTTCGCAAGCGACGATTGGCACTGCCCCTCCGCGGCCGTCGACCTTCGGGAGGGAGGGACCTTTACGAGCCGGATGGAATCCAGGGACGGCAGAGCCGGGTTCGATTTTTCGGGCCGGTATTCCGCCGTAGTAAAGCACCGGAGAATCGAGTACGAGATGGAGGACGGCAGGCGTGTCGAGGTCCTGTTCCGGGGCCGGGAAGACGGCGTTGTGGTCGAGGTGACCTTCGACGCGGAAACCGTCTATTCCCCGGAGAAGCAGGAAGAAGGCTGGCGGGCCATCCTGGACAATTTCCGGAGGTATGTGGAAGGCTCAAGGGCGGCGAAATCGTGAGTCAGTGCGCCTTGGACTCCCGCAGCGTCCGTGCGGGCATCCCTTCTTTTCGAGCCGCCCCGCTTTCGATATATTCTCCCAATGCTTGAATCCGAACCCCCTGCCTCGACGACGATCCCGGGCGGCTGGAAACGAAACGTCGCGGTCTTCCTGACCAGCCAAGCTCTGTCCCTCTTCGGGTCGGCCTTGGTGCAGTACGCCCTCATGTGGCACATAACCCTGACGACGAAATCGGGGACCATCATGGCCCTGATGATCATACTGGGCTTCCTTCCGGCCTTTTTTCTGTCCCCCTTCGCGGGGGTTTTCGCGGACCGGCACGACCGCAAGCGGATCATCATGCTCGCCGACGCGGGGATCGCCCTGGCCACCCTGGTCCTGGCCCTGGTCTACGCGAGGGGAGGGGAGGCGATCGGCCTGTTGCTCCTGGTCTCCGCCCTGAGGTCCGTGGGCCAGGCCTTCCACATGCCCGCGGTGGGGGCCATCCTGCCCCAGATGGTACCCCAGGATTCCCTCCTGCGGGTCAACGCCGTGAACAGCTCCGTCCAGTCGGGGCTCTCCTTCGCCGCCCCCATGGTCGCCGGGGTCCTCCTGAGCATCGCACCCTTCCAAGCGATCCTCTTCGTGGACGTGGCCACCGCCTCCCTGGCCGTGGGCTTGCTGGCCCTCTTCCTGCGCGTTCCGCCCCATGCCAAGGCCTCCCACCCCCAGGCCAACGGCTACTTCCAGGACCTGAAGCAGGGCTTCCGGTACGTACGGGACCACCGATACCTTGTCGGCTTCTTCGTGTACATGGCCCTCCTCTTCTTCCTAATCGCGCCGGCCGCCTTCCTCACCCCGCTGCAGACGGCACGCACCTACGGCCCCGAGGTCTGGCGCCTCACGGCCCTGGAGATCGCCTTCTCCGCGGGGATGACCGTGGGAGGGGCCGTCCTGGCCGCGGCCGGGGGATTCCGGAACCGGATGTCCACGGTGGTCGCGTCCACCCTGGTCATGGCTCTCTGTACCGTAGCCCTGGGCTTGGCTCCCCCCTTCTGGGCCTACCTGGGCTTCATGGTCCTCTTCGGCCTCGCGATCCCGTACTTCAACACCCCCCTAACGACCCTGCTCCAGGAGCGCGTGGAGGGGGACTATCTTGGGCGGGTGTACAGCATCAATTCCATGATTTCCTCGTCCATGATGCCCGTCGGGATGCTCGCCTTCGGTCCCCTGGGGGACCTGGTGCGCATCGAGGTCCTGCTGATCGGAACGGGGGCCGCGATAGCCGCCCTGGGGATCGGCGTCCGCATGAGCCGTACCCTGATGGAGATGGGAGAACCCGTACCGGCCGGCCCGGCCGCGCCCGGGAATCTCGCGGGTTGACGCCGGGAATCCCCAGGACTCTGGGAGGCCGGGAGGGAGGTAGCGATGAATGAGGATGAGCGAATCGGTCGGCACACTGTTCCCGTCGGGATGGAACCGAGCGGAGATCTAAACCGACCCGGTCGCGGTGACCCGGGAGCCGCGGCGGTGGACGAGTTCATCGCGGGATATCCCCCGGCGGTGCGCAGGCTTCTAACGGAGATGCGGAGGGTCATCCGGGAGAACGCCCCGGGCGCGGCCGAGAAGATCGCGTACGGCATCCCCACCTTTACCCTGAACGGCAACCTGGTCCATTTTTCCGGCTACGAAGGACACATAGGCTTCTACCCGGGACCGGAGGGCATCGAGGCTTTCCAGACGGAATTGGCGGAATATAAACGGGCCAAGGGTTCGGTGCAATTCCCGATCGACAGGCCCCTACCCCGGGACTTGATCGCCCGGATCGTGCGGTTCCGGGCGGAGCAGAACCGGGACCGGAAGTAGCGGTAAGGGCCCCGTCGCAACAGGATCGCCCGGAGGTCGGTCCAGGACTCGGCACTGGATCAAGATCGACATCCGAGGCCATACTCCCGGGCATGCCCGAACCACATCCCTCCGAGGCTCCGAAGCGCCGATCCGTATCCGGCCTAGTCTACCGCGGCAAAGCCTATCTCCGAACCCTGCCCCGGCCGGTCTGGTACCTGATCGCCGCGACCTTCGTGGAGTCCTGCGGCCGTTTCATGGTGATCCCCTACCTCAGCCTCTACATGCGCGACGTCGGAGTGGGCCTGGGCACCCTGGGGCTGGTGCTCGGGGCGGCGCCGGTGGCCAATGTCGTCTTCGGTGCCTGGGGAGGACAGCTTTCGGACAAGTGGGGCCGCAAGCCCGTCCAGATCCTGGGAGTCGCGGCAAGCGGGCTTTCGATGTTCGGCTTCGCCTTCGCCGGTCCCCGTCCGGTCCTGCTGGGGGTGCTCAATTTCATGAACGGAATGACCCGGACCTTCTACCGCCCCGCCACCAACGCAGCCCTTTCGGACCTCTGTCCCCAGGAGCGGAGGTCCGAGGCCTTCGCGTTCAACCGGATCGCCCTGAACGCCGCCTTCGGCCTGGGGCCCGTCGCGGGGGTCGCCCTGTTCCAGGCTTCTCCCCGGACGGGGTTCTTTATCGGCGGCATCCTGAACCTGGCCGTCGGGCTCTATATCGCCCTGGTCGTTCCGGAGTCGGCTCCCGCTCGTATCAGGTCGACGCCGAGAAGGGATCGGCCTTTCGAACCGGCCGATCCTCGGACCTCCCGAAGCGAAGCCGGGGACAGAGCCGGGGACAGGGACAGAGCTGGGGACAGAGCCGAGAGTAAATTCGGGGACAGAGCTGAGGGGCGGTCAGCCTGGAGGGAAATCGCCCGGGACGCGGGATTCTGGATCTGGACAGGAGGTATGACCCTGGTCTGGGGCGCCTACGACCTGATCCAGAGTTTCCTGCCCTTGCACTTCCGGACCTCCGGGATCCCCCTCTGGACCTACAGTGCCGTCCTGTCGCTGAACGCCTTCATCTGCGTGAGCGTCCAGCTTCCCCTGTCGCGTCTGCTGCGGGTTTCGTCGATCGCCCCCTCCGCCGCCTGGTCCAAGGCCGCCTTCACGGCGGGCTTCCTGGGCTTCGCCTTCCTGCGGTCCCCGGTTCTCCTCCTGGCGTCCATGCTTGTCCTCAGCCTCGGGGAGGTTTGGGGATCCGCGGTCCAGGTCCGCTACATCCCCGAGCACGCCCGGCCGGACCTCCTGGGCCGGTACATGGGCCTTTCCATGGTCAGCGAACTTGGACGTGCGATCGCCGCCCCGGCCGCAGGTTTCCTGATGGGAGCGGCGGGAGGCGAGGCGGTGTTCCTGATGGCCTCCGCCTTCTCCATGGGAGGGGGAGTCCTTCTGTACGTCGCCGGGAAGGCGCAGGACAGGAGGATCATGCCGATAGGACGAGCCTAGAGGAATCCGGACTCCAGGTTTGGACAAGGCAAGCCGCTCGAGCGCAATCAAAAAGAAAAACCTTGACTGCCCGGCGCCGACATTCGATCCTTGTTTAATAATCAGGAGGAATCCATGTCTAAACGGTCGTTCCGCATCCTATGTGTGACCCTCGCCCTCAACCTCGCTTCGGCCGGACCGCTCTCCGCGCAAGCCAAACTTCCCGGGGGGGTCGTAAGCCGTCTGGGAAAGATCGAGGCATATCTCAAGAGCACCGAGGCGCGTATCCAGAACGGTTCCACCAACAGGAACGACCTGGACATGGCCATCGAGCTGATGAAGGAGATCAAGAAGTCCTATCCCGAGACCGTCTCCCATCCCGACGTCCAGGCCGCCGAAAAACGGATAGCCGAGGTCGAGACGGCCCTTGCGGCCGCCCTGTCCGGAAAGGCCCAAACCAAGGCCGCGGCGGCTGCGGGCGCGGCCGCCGACGAGAAGATCCTGGTCGATTGGGCGAAGCGGCTTTCCGAGTACAAACCCGACAGCCGGCCCGGTTCCAAGGGACTGTTCGGAATCTCCACGGAAGACATAGACCAGCTCCTGGCACAGAAGACGAATTACGAGAACGCCAAGGTCGTGTATGCAGAGTTCCTCGCAAGCGGCTTGGACAAGGATGCCCATCATGAACTCCGGCAGGCCGAGTACGACATCAAAGTCGGTATATTGAATTACGAGCGGAGCCGCGATCGGATTCCGGATGAAGCGGCCGCCAGGCTGGATGAGGCTCTTGCATGGATGAGCGCCCGGCAGGCGGAAGGCAAGGCTCTGGCCCTGTCCTCGGACGTCAAGACGCGCATCGACCTTCTCGTGGAGCAGTCCAGCCTGCTGTTCCCCGGGGCGAGCCGCGTCCGTACCCTCATCTCGAAAAAGGCCGACCTGGACAAGCGCATGGAGGAGATGGACAAGACCATCCTGGAAAATCGTGTCATGTCCCCCGACGCCTACAAGGGCAAGGACGCCGAGGAATTGCGGAGCCTTGCCCGGACGGCGGCGCTCAAGGAAGCTCCGGGAGCGACCGTACTCAAGGCGAATATCACCAAGACGGAATGGCAGACCGAGAGCGTCGTGGAATGGACCGACACGAGGAAGACAGCGGTACAGCACCGGGTCACGGACAGCATCTACGCCCAGGTAGCCGTCAAGATCAGAAGCGACGTATTCCTGTACACCGTCTATATAGGCAAGGACACGATAGGCGGCAAGACCAGACCGACCGCCGCGCACGTTATGTACAAGGATCGCCTGCTGGAGAAGAATATCCGGTAGGGCCAGAAGGCTCGATTTAGCCCCTAGCGGAGTCGAGTCAGAGGGGCTCGACATACGTCGCTTCGCTCCGTTTGCCGAGAGGTAACGATTATCGTGCGCGCTATCGCGCGCGACGGCATCGTGTCTCACCCCTCTGACCCGCCTTCGCGCCTCTCGCCGCCTCCTGCGGCTCGTCCGGAATCGCGCTCAAAGGATCGCGCGATTCCGGAACGGCGCTTCGTGTTCGACTCCCCTAGGGGCAAAAAAAGACCGGCTTCCGCCGGTATTTTTAGCCCCTAGGGGAGTCGA
>JBGSPT010000431.1:0-1903 GCA_041738475.1 Treponematales bacterium | reverse complement strand
CCGCGCCCGCGCCCGCGGCCGCGGCCGTTCCGGGCGTCGTTCCGGGTGAATTCGAAGCTCCCTCCGCGGAGGCGACCTACACGGTCAAGACGGACGTGATGGAGGCTGTCTTCACGAACCGGGGCGGCGAACTCGTATCCCTTCGTCTCCCCAAGCACGCGGACAAGGACGGGGTCGTCGAACTGGTAGACGCCCCCCGGGACCAGGCCCAGGCCTTCGCCCTGGCGCTGGGAGGCCCGAACGCCCCTCCCCTCCGGGAGCTTATGAACTTCCGGCGGATCGACGACAGGACCGTGGAGTTCTGGAGGACCTTCCTGCCCGGGAACGGGGGGACGGACCCCTTCACCCTGCGCAAGAGGTTTACCTTCGTCCCCGGGGAATACATGTTCCGCCTTGAGATCGTCGTGGAGAACTCGGTGAACGACGTCCTTCCCCTGACCGCGGACGGTTTCGCCTACACCCTGAGCTACGGTCCCAGGATCGGTCCGACCATCCACGAGGGCGGACGGTACGCGGACTTCCGGAAGTTCGCGGCCCTGGAGAACGGCAAGAAGAAGAACATCAACCCCAAGGGCGGGACGGAAACCACGGACCGCCGGGCTTCCTGGAGCGCCGTGGCGGGCAAGTATTTCACCCTGATCGTGCTGCCCGACGCCACGCAGTACACCACCACGTACCGCAACCACCAGGAAAACGGCAAGACGGACCTTTCCTCCCTGGCCTTCTCCCGACCCGTCATCAAGGCCAGCCGGCAGGCGGACATCTTCCATATCTATTTCGGGCCCAAGTCCTCCCGGGAGCTGGTACGGTACGACGACTCCTCCAAGAACGCCTTCGGCCGGACCGGGGACAAGCTGGAGGAGGTCATGGAAGGAGGCAACATCTTGGGTTGGCTCGAGGCCATCCTGAAGGTGGGCCTGAACTTCTTCTACGGCCTCATCCCGAACTACGGGATCGCGATCATCCTCCTGACCATCCTGACCAAGGTCCTGATGTATCCGATCACCGCCAAGGGATCCCAGGGCACGGCCCGCATGCAGGAGCTACAGCCGAAGATCCAGGAGATCCAGGCCAAGTACAAGAACAATCCCCAGAAGATGAACCAGGAGATGGCGGAGTTCTACAAGCGGGAGGGCTACAACCCCATGTCGGGCTGCCTCCCCCTGCTGATCCAGTTCCCCATCTTCATCGCCATGTACAACCTGTTCAACAACCACTTCGACCTTCGGGGTGCCAGTTTTATCGCGGGATGGATCTCCGACCTTTCCCAGCCCGAGGCGATCTACAAGTTCGCCGAACCCGTCAACCTGGTGATCTGGAAAATGAGCGCCATCCGGGGCCTGCCCATCATCTATGTGGCCAGCCAGCTCCTGTACGGCAAGTTCACCCAGCAGCCCCAGTCGGGCGGGCAGAGCGCCAGCCAGATGAAGATCATGATGTACGGCATGCCGATCATGTTCTTCTTCATCCTCTACGACGTGCCGTCGGGGCTCCTGGTCTACTGGATCGTGTCGAACGTCCTGACCATCGGCCAGCAGGCTGTCATAAACAAGATGATCCACAAGAAGAAGCTGGCCGCCGCGGCCGCCGCCCCCGTCATCGCACCGGTCAAGGGCCGGAAGGGCAAGGGGAGGTAGGATCATGGTGTACGAATTCGAGGGAAGGACCGAGAAGGAAGCCATCGACGTCGCCGCCGCGGAGCTCGGCCTGGCCCGGGACGAGTTCGATGTCGAGATCCTGGAAAGCCAGTCCGGAGGGCTGTTCAAGAAGGGCAAGGTCCGGCTGAGGATCCACGTCCATTCCAATGCCCGGCCGGCGCCGATTTCCGAGGCCGCGGCCGCACAGGCGGCGGGCCGGCCGATTCCCGAGCCCCGGTACGACCGGGAAGGCCGCGGAAGCCGCC
>JBGSPT010000389.1:0-4997 GCA_041738475.1 Treponematales bacterium | reverse complement strand
GGCGGGAAAGCTCGCCGTCCAGGAAGTCCAGGCGTCGCCGGGCGTCCTGGGCCCGCTCCCGGGCCAGGGAGGCGGTGCGGTCGTGGAGGTCCACGGGGAAAAGCTTTTGGAGGACCGCGGTGCGGTCCGTGGAGTTCATCTCCAGGAAGCGCTGGAAGGCCCCCTGGGGCAGCAGCACGATCTTCGTGAACTCCTCCTGGGTCAGTCCGATGCGGCGCCGCAGGGTTTCGTTGACCTCGGAGATGCGGTCCGAGATCAGGCTCGCCCCCTCCCCGTGGCCTCCGTACAAGGCCGCCGACGCGGGCTCCTCCACCGGGGCTCCGCCCTTGGTCGCCTTTTTCGGGGGTCTCCGGAAGGGCGGACTTCGGACCACCCGGAACGCTTCGCTTCCGAGCCAAAACTCCAGCTCCACCCGGGTCTCCTCCTCCGGGAGGGCCAGGTGGGACCGGAGCTCCCGCTCCAGGGTCCCCCGGGATTCCGGAGCCTGGCCGTAGAGGGCGTAGGTCAGGGCGTCGAAGAGGCTGGACTTCCCGGAGCCGGTCTTGCCGCAGACCAGGAAGACGTCCCCCAGCCTGCCGAAATCCACCTCCACGGTCCCGCGGTAGGGGCCGAAGTTGGCCAGGACGAGTCTACGGGGCCGCATCCGCGGCCTCCGCAAGAAGATTCCGGAAGAGATCCAGGACCGGCTCCTCGGGGTCCCCGCCCCGGACCGCCCGGTGGAAGGAGGCGAAGTCCTCCAGTGCCGCCCGGGCTCCGTCCCGGGGGGCCGGAGACGCTTCGCCGTCCTCGGTATCCCGGCCGCCCGGATTCTCGAAGGCCGCCTGGCGCAGGGACAGGAGGTTCGGGAAGACCCGGCGGAGGGCTTCCACGGGGGAGACCACGGGCTCGGGGTCCGTGAGAAGAATTTCCAGATAATGGTCCTTCTCGGCCAGCCCAGCCCCGGTTTCCAGGAAGGACGCGAAGGATCCCGCGAGCCGCGACAGGGGACGGAGGGGCTTCACGGGCACCGGGACCGCCTCGAAACCGCCCCGGCGGACATCTACCAGGAGGAAACCCTTCTCCTGCCCCGCCTCGGAAAAGGAGTAGCCCAAGGGCGAACCGGGGTAGCGCCCCTTGGCGCCCGCCTTTTGGGGCCGGTGCAGGTGGCCCAGGGCGGCGTAGTCGAAGGGTTCGAATCCCGCGGCGTCCACCAGCTCCGCGGAGCCCAGGAAGACCCTCTCGGACTCGCTGGCCTTGCCCCCCGCTGCGTAGGCATGGCAGACCAGGACGTTGGCCCCGTCCTCGGGAAGGCCGGGGACGATGAGGTCCAGGGCAGCCCGGAAGCGCCCGGACTGGGAAGCCGGGGCATCCGGGAAGGTCCCCGCTCCCAGGAAGGGCAGGGCCCAGAGATACGTCCGTTCCCCGGCCCGTTCCAGGACGACGGGTTCCGCCGCGTCCTCGGCCCGGGTCCGCACGTGGACCCCCGCATGGCGGAAGAGGCTGTCCCCGAAGCCCAGGCGGGCCGGGGAGTCATGGTTCCCGGGGATGACCAGGACCGTAAGGTCCGGCCGGGCGGCCTTGAGCCGGCCCAGGAAGTCTCCGAAGAGGCTGACCGCCTCGGGGGGCGGCACGGCCTTGTCGTATACGTCCCCGGCGATCACCAGGGCGGCGGGATCGCCCTCCGTCACCGCGGCCAGCAGCTGGTCCAGCATGGCGGCCTGGTCCGGGATGAGGTCCCGCTCGTGAAGAGTCTTGCCGAGATGGAGGTCCGAGGCGTGCAGGATCCTCATGCCGGGGTCGGACGAAGGGCCCCTCTCCTCTTCGGATCGAAGCCGGCCTCCCATCGGGAAACGATTTCGGAGACTTCCCGCCGGACGGACTCCGGGCCCTCCGCGTCCAGCCGGCCCGCCGTGGCCCGGAGCCGTTCCTGGGCCTCCTCCCGGGCCTGCCGGAAGGCGGGATCCCCGGAAAGGTGCCGGCCGCCCCGGAGGTAGAGTTCCCGGCCCCGCTTCCAGTATTCCAGGGATGCCGGGGCGTCCTCGGCATACTCGTAGCCCGTCCAAAGGGGCACGAACGTACCGCCCTCGAGAACCACGGGCTTGTACAGCGAAATGTCCGGATAGGAGGTCCCCGTGAACCAGGCTACGCAGTGGCCCGCCTTCGGATCGTACTCCACCGCCAGGGAGGCTGTGGTCGGATAGCCCAGGTTGTCCCCGTCGTGGGCGCAGATCACCGCGGTCTTCCCGGGCCGCCCGGGATCCGGCAGGGACCGGGAGCGGAGAACCTCCAGGACCGCGGCCAGGTCGATGCCCGTACCTGCGGCGGCCAGGCGGCCTTCCACGGCCCTGCGGCGGGAATCTCCCTGGGTCAGGAAGGCGTGCAGGCGGCTCTCCACATAAGGCTTCCAGGCTTCCTTCTGGCCTATCCGGCCCGCGTCGGCCTCGTCGTAGCAGGCCATTTTCTCGTTCACCGGGGAGATGGCCTTGCGGGTCTCGGCGTCCAGGCGCTTGAAGTCCAGGCCGATGGAGTAGGAATTGGAGATGGCCGTCGGCCCCTCCGCCCTCTTCCAGGCCCAGCGCTTTCCGGCGGTTTCCAGGACGTAGGCCCCGTCGAAACCCGAGATCAGATAAGAATTATTGTAGAAAAGCCGCCCCCGGTACGCCCCGTTGCCGCCCTGGTCGAAGCGTTCGGTCAACTCCACCAGGATCTCCACGGCCTCCAGGGCCGTGGACGCCGAGCGCAGGGCGATCCGGAGGAAGTCCATCCCCAGGATCCCGTCCTTCCGGGCGGGCCGTTTCGAGAAGACCGCCTCGTTGCCGACGGCGACGCCCTTCTCGTTGAGGCCGATCTCGCCCCCCCGGATCCAGGAGGGCTTGGAGAGGAGGACGGAATACCCCTTATCCGGGAATTCTAGGTCCCCTCCGGTCACCGCGGACCGGGGCGTCTCCGGAGACCCGGGCAGGATGCAGACCGCCTGGGGTTCGGCGGGCTTGCGGTCCGAATTCTTTCCGAAATAGAAACGGTCCGCCCCGGAAGCCCAGAAGGTGTCGCACATGCGGGCCCCCTCAGTCGGCCGGGGTCAAGGACTCGACCCGCCAGACCCACTTGCCCTTGTCCGCGTCCACCCGGACCAGGAAGCAGTCCGAACCGTCCCCCTCGGTGCCGACAAGCTCGGTGATCCGGGCGGTCGTGCCCACGAAGGCGTCCATGGAGGGGTTCCAGTTTTCGTTTCCGTCCACGAAGCGATGGCGGCCCAGGACGACCCGGTCCCCCGCCTGGAATCCGTAGCTCCCCGCGACCCCCCGGCCGAGGACGGCCAGGTTGCGGATCCGCCAGGACCAGGTATTCTCCTTCACCCCGACCACCAGGAAGCCCTGGGAATCGGCGCCTATAATCTCCGTGACCGTGGCCTGTTTCCCGACGAAGGCGTCCATCTCGGGGGCCCAGTTGTCCCCCCCGTTCCGGTCGTCATGGCGGCCCAGGATCACCTTGGTCCCGACCCCGACCATGCCCGCCAGGTCCTCGCCCAGGTCCTCGTACTCGCCCTCGTATTCGCCTTCGTACTCGCCGTCGTAGGCTTCGCCGCCCTCCCAGTACCCGGGCCCCTCCTCGAGGAGTTCCATGTCCGAAAGGCGCCAGTAGAAGGTCCCTCCGTCCACGTCCACCAGGGCGGTGGGCTCCCCCCAGGGGCAGAGCCCGGCGTGCTCGGTGATGTAGGCCTCCATACCCACGTAGTCGTCCATCTCGGGAGCCCAGTACGCGGACTCGTCGTCCTCGGGGTCCAGCTGGAGATGCTTCCCGAGGATCACCAGGGAGCCCACCGGGAAGGCGTCCTCCAGGGCGTAGTCGTCGTCGTCGTAGTCCTCGTAGGAGTAGTCCCCGTCCCCGTAGTCCTCGTCGCCGTAGTCCGCCACCTCGCCGGTGCCCCGTTCCAGGAGCTCCATGTTCTCGGTGCGCCAGAAGAACTGCCCGTCGTCGACGTCCACGGCCACCACCGGACGGCCCCAGGGGTCCTGTCCCTCGTGGCTCGTGACGGTCGCCTCGAGGCCGACGTAGTCGGACATCTCCTCGCCCCAGTTCCTGGAGTCCGGGTCGTCCTTGGTCAGGACCTCGTGCTCCCCCAGGATCACCCGGGAGCCCACGGGGAAGAGGGTCTCGTAGGAGGCGCCCGCCGCCCACTGGTCCGCTAGCCCGGGAAAGTCCGCCAGGGACTTCTCTCCCAGGGGTTCCACGATGTCGGGGTACACGAAATAGACCCGCCCGGACAGTATGCGGGGAAAGCCTTCCGGAAGGGCTTCCACCCAGGGCGTCGCGTCCAGATCCTTGTCCCAGACCACCAGGACGGGAGGATCCCCGTCGTCCATGGAGTGGAACCAGCCGAGGTCTCCCTTGGCTACCTTTTCGTAATCCTCCACGGCCCGTACGCGCTCTCCCTTTTGGAAGGCCCAGGCGATGTAGCGCCCGTAGGCGGAGGGATCCGGAAAATCCGCGAGCTTGAGATAGGAGGTGCTGACCACGGCCCAGCCGCCGTGCAGCCAGCCCTGGATTCCGTCGGGGGTGGAGATCCGGAGCCACCGGCCCCTGCGGCCGGAAACCGTCTCCTCCCGGGCGCCGGTCTCCAGGACCCGGAAGGAGTCCCCCGCGGACAGTGTGGCCGTCGCCTTGGCGTTGGCGGAGGCGGCGGAGTATACCTTCGTCTCCCCCAGGGCGGTTCCGGTCGTGCCCGGAGGGGCTCCGAAGGCCGGGGAGGATACCAGGACCAGGAGGGCGAAGAACACGAAACCGGCCCGTATCGAACGTTTCATGGCTGACTCCTCGCGAACGGCGGGGTCCGGCCGGAATAGGCCCTGTGGAAGCATGGCCCCGTTGCTACGAATATATGACAAGCGCGGCCGGAATACGAGGGGGAAACGGGGCCGAGTACCTCAGCCCTTGCGGACCTTGAGCAGCTCCGCGAAGGGATTGTAGGTCGTTCCGTCGTCGTCCTCGGCCTTGGGCCCCCGGGCCGGACCCCGGGC
>JBGSPT010000374.1:0-10878 GCA_041738475.1 Treponematales bacterium | reverse complement strand
GCGGACGTGGCCTCCTGGATGGTGGGCCGGGACGTGGACGACGCCGGCCGCAAGGGCGCCGCCCGGGACCTGCCGGGAGCCGCCCTGGAGGTGGAGAACCTCTGGGTGGACATGCCCGGGGAGACCGTCCGGAACGTCTCCTTCTCCGTGCGGGAGGGGGAGATCTTCGGAATAGGGGGGCTCGCGGGGCAGGGCAAGCTGGGCATCCCGAACGGAATCATGGGCCTGTATCCGGCGGGAGGCACGGTCCGTCTGCACGGAACGTCCGTGACCCTGGACGCCCCCCGGGCGGCCCTGGACGCGGGCATGGCCTTCGTCAGCGAGGACCGCCGGGGCGTGGGGCTCCTGCTGGACGAGAGCCTGGACTGGAACATCGCTTTCACGGCCATGCAGGTAAAGGGCGAATACCTTAAAACGTACCTGGGGGGCCTGGTGCGGCTCCGGGACGAAAAGGCGATGAAGGCCTTGACGGAGGAGTACGTCAAGCTCCTGGACATCAAGTGCACGGGCCCCAAGCAGAAGGCCAAGGAGCTTTCCGGCGGCAACCAGCAGAAGATCTGCCTGGCCAAGGCCTTCGCCCTCAAGCCCACGGTGCTCTTCGTGTCCGAGCCCACCCGGGGCATCGACGTGGGAGCCAAGGCCCTGGTGCTGGACAACCTGCGCCACTACAACCGCGACTTCGGGACCACCATCGTGATGGTCTCCAGCGAACTCGAGGAGCTCAGGTCCATCTGCGACCGCGTGGCCATCGTGGACGAGGGCCGGATCGCGGGTATCCTGCCCCCCGGCGCCCCGCTCTCCGATTTCGGGCTTCTGATGGCGGGCCAGAAGGTTTCCCAGGAGGTCCAGCCGTGAACAGACTCAAGCAGGCCGTCACCGATTTCGGCTGGCCCCGCATCATCATCTTCCTCTTCGTGGTGGCCCTGTTCATCGGGGCGCCCTTCGTCAAGGTCCGGGTGGATTCGTCCTTCACGGACGTCTTCAACCGCTTCGGCCAGAACGCGGTCCTGGTCCTGGCCCTGGTGCCCATGGTCCAGGCGGGCTGCGGGCTTAACTTCGGCCTGCCCGTCGGGATCATCGCGGGCCTTCTGGGCTCCACGTTGGCCATGGAATTCGGATTGGTCGGGTGGGCGGGCTTCCTGGGGGCGATCGGCCTGTCCCTGCCCTTCGCGATAGCCTTCGGCTTCGCCTACGGCATGCTGCTCAACAAGGTCAAGGGCGAGGAGATGACCATCGCGATGTACGTGGGCTTCTCCATCGTCACCTTCTTCGCGATCCTCTGGCTCCTCCTGCCCTATTCCAGCCCCAATATGGTCTGGGGCTACGCGGGCAAGGGACTCCGGACCACGATCACCCTGGAGGGGTACTGGGGCCGGATCCTCAACGACTTCCTGGCCCTCCGGATCGGCCAGAACTTCCAGTTCCCCACGGGGATGATCCTCTTCGTGATCCTCTTCACCGTACTGGTGGGATACTTCTTCCGGAGCAAGACCGGCACGGCCATGACCGCCGTGGGCTCCAACCCGGACTTCGCCCGGGCGGGCGGTGTATCCGCGGACCGGATGCGCCTGACCAGCGTGGTGCTCTCCACGGTGATCGGGGCGGTCGGCATCCTGGTCTACCAGCAGAGCTTCGGGTTCATCCAGATCTACAACGCCCCCCTGTTCATGGCCTTCCCCGCCGTGGCGGCCCTCCTGATCGGCGGAGCCTCGGTGAACAAGGCCAGTATGCTGAACGTCATCGTGGGCACCTTCCTCTTCCAGTCCATCCTGACCATGACGCCGTCGGTCATCAACAGCATCCTGCAGACGGACATGTCCGAGGTGATCCGCATCCTGATCTCCAACGGCATGATCCTGTACGCCCTGACCCGAAAGACGAAGGTGACCAAATGAGCAAGACATTCGACCCGCGCAAATTCCTGGCGGACAACCTGGTGGTCGTCATCTTCCTGGTGGTGACGGCCTTCGCGGTCCCCGTGTCCGGGCTCTCCGCGCAGTTCATCGTCCAGGAGCTGCTCACCCGGATCGGGCGCAACGCCTTCCTGGTCTTCTCCCTGCTCCTGCCCATCATGGCGGGCATGGGCATCAACTTCGGCATGGTCCTGGGGGCCATGGCCGGCGAGATCGGCCTCATCATGGCCGTGGATTGGGGAATCCTTGGGGTGAACGGCCTGGCCTTCGCCTCCCTGGTGGGCATGCCCATCGCCGTCTTCCTGGGCTGGATCGCCGGGGAGGTCCTGAACCGAGCCAAGGGCCGGGAGATGGTCACGGGCTACATCCTGGGCTTCTTCATGGACGGGGTGTACCAGCTGGTCGTCCTCTACATGATGGGGTACATCATCCCGATCCGTTCACCCGCCATCACCCTGTCCAGGGGCTACGGCATCCGGAACACCCTGGGCCTCGACTCGGTCCGGCAGTCCCTGGACAACCTCCTGGCGGTCCGGGTGGGCCCCTACGTACTTCCCATGGCCACCTACATGGTCATCGGGCTCCTTTGCGTCTTCATCATCTGGTTCCGCAGGACCAAGCTGGGCCAGGACATGCGGGCGATCGGGCAGGACCAGGGGGTTTCCCATTCCGCGGGGATCTCCGTGGAGCGGACCCGGATCATCGCCATCATGATCTCCACGGTGCTGGCCATGGTCGGCCAGATCATCTTCCTCCAGAACATGGGGAACATGGCCACCTACAATGCCCACAAGCAGACCGGGTTCTTCGCGGCGGCGGCCCTGCTGGTGGGCGGCGCCTCGGTATCCAAGGCCACCATACCGAACGTCTTCATCGGAGTGGTGCTCCTGCACCTCATGTACATCGTGATGCCCCGGGCGGGCGCCCAGCTCTTCGGGCAGGCCCAGATAGGGGAATTCTTCCGGGACGCCCTGTCCTACGCGGCCATAGCCATGGCCCTGGTCATCTACGCCTGGCGTAAGCGGGCCAACGCGGATCGGGCCCGGGCCGGACTCCGGGGCGGGGAAGCGGAGGGAGGCGCGAAATGAGCAAACTCGATCCCAAGGCGGCCCGCAGGTGGGCCATCCGGGGCGCTCTGGCTACGGTCTACCTGGCGCTGGCGGTGATCCTCTTCGTTACCGGGAAGGGGCATACGATCCTGGTGGACAACAAGGCGGACCCGGCGGGGGCCTATCCCGCCCTGAAGGCCGCCGTGGTTTCCATCGGCAGGCAGAAGCCCATGGAGTTCTACCCCGGGGACCGGGACAAGTTCGTCGTCAAGGGCCAGCGGCACCGGATCAAGGTGAAGCCCCTCGCCCCGGGCGCCCAGGAGCTGGAGGTGGAGTTCCGTCTGCCCCTGGGCCAGGACATGACCCTGCTGTCGATCTCCAAGCTGACGGCCGGGGTGGAGCCCTGGATCGAGGTCTTCGTGGCTCCCACGGTCCAGGAGATGGCCGCGGAGCGCGCCGCGGACGACCTGGCGAACCCCCTGGAAACCTTCGGGAACACCGGCCCCTGAGGGCGGCCCCACGGGAGGAAACATGAAACGGTTGATAGCGGCCGTCCTGGCGGTCTTCCTTGTCGCCGGCGCGGCGTATTCCCAGACGCCCCCCCGGGTGCTCTCGACCTACGACATCGAGCGCTTCATCAAGGACGCTCCCGGGTTGATGGCCGATCTGGAGGCGGTCGGTTCGGACTTCGACGAGGAGGTGGCGGAGTCCCAGGACGATCCCGCCTCCTTTTCCCCGGGGACCCTGAAATCCGTACTGGCCGCGGCCCGGGCTTCCGCCGAGGTCCGGAAGGTGCTGGAAAAATACGGCTGGGACGGCCGGTTCTGGGACGTCTACTTCACGATCTACGTGGGGGTCTACGTCTCCATGATGGACCAGGCCCTGGCCCAGTATCCCAGCCCGGAGCTCAAGGCCCAGGTGGACCTGTTCCGGGCCTCCATCCACAAGGACGACCACACCCAGGTGCTTCGAAGCCTGCCGCGGCTCCTGGAGGTCTTCGAGGCCCTGGACGAGGAGGACTGAGTCGGCCGGGTCTGGATATCCGGGAAACGCGGACAGGATGAACAGGATATAAGAACCGATGGACAGGATGGAGCAAGGGGAAGGACCGCCGCTTCATCTTCAATAAGATCTTCATCCTGTTCATCCAATTTCAATCCTGTCCATCCTGTCAGAATCCTCCGGGAAGCCCGTGGCGGCCGGGTATGGTCTTGTCCGGCCCCCCGGGCTTCCTGTATCATCCATCGGAACGGCTTCGATTTTCCCCGGATCCAGGAGTGACCCATGCCCAAGTACCCGTACACCGAGATCGAGTCCAAGTGGCAGAGCTACTGGGACGAGCACAAGACCTTCAAGGCCGTCGAGGACCCGGGCATCCCCGCGGACAAGCGGGTCTACGTCCTGGACATGTTCCCCTACCCCTCCGGGGCGGGCCTCCACGTGGGGCATCCCGAGGGATATACCGCCACGGACATCTACTGCCGCTTCCTGAGGATGAACGGGTTCGCGGTCCTCCATCCCATGGGCTTCGACTCCTTCGGACTGCCCGCGGAGAACTACGCCATCCAGACGGGCACCCATCCCGCGGCCACCACGGCGTCCAACATCGACCGGTTCCGGACCCAGATCAAGTCCCTGGGCTTTTCCTACGACTGGGACCGGGAGGTCTCCACCTGCGATCCGGACTATTACAAGTGGACCCAGTGGATCTTCCTCAAGCTCTTCGAGCGGGGTCTGGCCTACGAGGCGGAAGCGCCCATCAACTGGTGCCCCAAGTGCAAGACCGGGCTGGCCAACGAGGAGGTCAAGGAGGGGCGCTGCGACCGCTGCGAGACCGCTGTGGTCCGGAAGAGCATCCGCCAGTGGATCCTCAAGATAACCGCCTACGCGGACCGCCTCCTTGCCGATCTGGACACCCTGGACTGGTCGGAGTCCATCAAGCTCATGCAGCGCAACTGGATCGGCCGCAGCGAGGGAGCCAACGTGGTCTTCAGGATGGCCAAGGGGGAAGGGGAGATCGAGGTCTACACGACCCGGCCGGACACCCTCTTCGGGGCCACCTACATGGTCTTGGCCCCCGAGCACGCCCTGGTTTCAAAGATCACGACTCCGGACCGTAAGGCCGCGGTGGACGCCTACGTCGCGGAAGCCGCCCGAAAGAGCGACCTGGAGCGCACGGACCTGGCCAAGGACAAGACCGGCGAGTTCACCGGGGCCTACGCGATCAATCCGGTGAACGGCCGGGAGATCCCCGTGTGGATCTCCGACTACATCCTGGCCTCCTACGGTACCGGGGCCATCATGGCCGTACCGGCCCACGACGAGCGGGACTGGGACTTCGCCAAGAAGTTCGGCCTGCCCATCGTCCAGGTGGTGGCCACCCCGGGCAGCCCGGAGGCCCGGACCGGCGAAGTCTCCGGGGAGCCGGCGGAGTGCACCTCCGCGGAGGGCGTCGCGATCAACTCCGGGCAATTCGACGGCCTGCCCACCGCCGAGGCCATCCGGGCCATCACCGAATGGCTCTCCGAACAGGGCATCGGCCGCAAGGCGGTGAACTACAAGCTCCGGGACTGGATCTTCTCCCGCCAGCGCTACTGGGGGGAGCCTATCCCCGTGGTCCACTGCAAGTCGTGCGGCATCGTCCCCCTGCCCGAGAGCGAACTGCCCCTGCGCCTGCCGGACGTGAAGACCTACGCCCCCACGGGCACCGGGGAATCCCCCCTGGCGAACATCCACGACTGGGTGAACACGACCTGCCCGAAGTGCGGAGGGCCCGCCAAGCGGGAGACCAACACCATGCCCCAGTGGGCGGGCTCGTGCTGGTACTACCTGCGCTTTATCGACCCGAAGAACGAAAAGGCCTTCGCGGCCAAGGACAAGGTCGAGTACTGGATGCCCGTGGACCTCTACGTGGGCGGGGCGGAGCATGCGGTGCTCCACCTGCTCTACTCCCGGTTCTGGCACAAGGTCCTCTACGACATCGGGGCGGTAAACACCATCGAGCCCTTCCAGCGCCTGGTGAACCAGGGGATGATCCTGGGCGAGGACAACCAGAAGATGTCCAAGAGCCGGGGCAACGTGGTAAATCCCGACGACATCGTCCGGGACTTCGGCGCGGACGCCATGCGGGTTTACGAGATGTTCATGGGCCCCCTGGAGGTTTCAAAGCCCTGGGCCACCGCGGGGCTCGTGGGGGTCAGCCGCTTCCTGGAACGCCTGTGGGCCCTGTCCGAGAGGCCGCTCGCGGCCTCCGAGCCCTCCCCGGAACTGGCCAAGCTCCTGCACAAAACCATCAGGAAGGTGACGGACGACACCGCCACCTTGAATTTCAACACCGCCATCAGCGCCATGATGATCCTGTCCAACGAGCTTGCCAAGCTCGACACCCTGCCCCAGCAGGTCTGGGAAGCCTTCATTCGCCTCCTTTCGCCCTATGCCGCCCACCTGGCGGAGGAACTCTGGCAAAAGGCGGGAAAGGCGCCCAGCGTCGGGCTTGCACCCTGGCCGGCCTACGACGAGGCCCTGGTGCGGGACGACACGGCGGTCATCGTGGTGCAGGTGAACGGGAAGGTCCGGGACAAGTTCGAGGCCCCAGCGGGCACCGACAAGGCGGAGCTCGAGCGGCTCGCCCTCGCGAGGGAGAAAACCCGCGAATGGATATCGGGGAAATCTCTACGGAAGGTCATCGTCGTCCCCGATAAGTTAGTGAATATCGTGGTCGGGGAGGGCTGAGGTCATTCCCGTTCCGCCGGAGGTGCCCATGGCTCGGCGTGTTCTTGCGAATATCGGGATCCTGGGGAAGCTGGCCGTCCTGGGCGTCGTCTTCCTGCTTTCCCTGGGAGGCGTGTCCTTCGTCTCCCTGCGAGCTTTCCGTTCCCTGACGACCACGATGGACAACATCCTGGAAGTGCAGAACAAGAAGGTGCGGAAGTTCGAGGAGCTGGAAAACCAGGCCTACGCGGTGCAGGTCAACCTGTACCGTGCGATCAACTACTCCATGTCCGGGGGAGACGCCCTAGAAGGCGCAGTCCGGGCTTTCAACACGGCCCTGGCGTCCTTCAAGACCTCCGTGGATACATTCACCGAGGAAACCCTTGAGACCCTCGAGTACGACGAGTCCGGAAGACCAAAGGGCCTCACGGGGGCGGATTTCGATTCCTACTTCAACACCGCCCGGATCGTGCAAGGCTATCTCCGTGAGGACGCCCGCCGCGCCCTGGACGTCATGGTCGAGGTGGATTCGACCTTCGAGGAGCTCAAGGAACGGATCTGGGTGGAGGGCTCGGCTGCGCGGACCGCGGCTTCCGAGGTGGAGTCCCGGGCGCGCAAGTCCGCCGCCGCGGCCAGCCTGACCGTGATCGGAGTGTCCGCCGCGGTCGTCCTGGCCTCCCTCCTCCTGATCCTGCTGACGGTCCGTTCCATCACCCTGCCCCTGCGGAAGCTGGAGGAAACCCTGGCCCAGGCCGGCCGGGGCGACCTCCGGGCCTGTTCGGACATGGACGGCCGGGACGAGATGGGCAGGATGGGCCGGAGCGTGGACGCCCTGGTCTGCGGCATCCGGGACCTCGTGTCCACGGTGATGGAGAAGGTCCGGGACCTGGAATCCACGGGCCAGAGCCTGGCTGCGAACATGGAGGAGACCGGAGCAGCGGTCCTCCAGATCAACGCGGGCATCGGGAGCACCCGGGGCCAGCTGGACCAGCAGACCGAATCCGTGCAGGAGGTCTCCGCGGCGGTGGAACAGCTCGCCCGGAGCGTCACCTCCCTGACGGACCGGATCGAGACCCAGTCGGACGTGATCGGGCAATCCTCTGCCGCGACGGAGGAGATCATAGCCTCCGTGGAATCCGTGGCCCGCGCCGCGGACTCGGCGGCCCGGGCAAGCGAGGAATTGACGGGGGTAGGGGTCCAGGGCAAGGAGAAGATCGACGAGGCCGGCGAATCCGTCCGGGAGATCGCCCGGCATTCGGAAAACCTGACCGAGGCCGTCCGCCTGATCTCCGAGATCGCCAGCCGTACGAACCTCCTGGCCATGAACGCCGCCATCGAGGCGGCCCATGCCGGGGACGCGGGAAGGGGCTTCGCGGTGGTGGCGGACGAGATCCGGAAGCTGGCGGAGCAGTCCACGGCCCAGGCCAAGGATATAGCGGGAGGTCTCGGGCAGGTGTCCCAGGCGATCGAGAAGGTCCAGGACGCCTCCCTCTCCGCGGTGGAATCCTTCGGAACCGTCCTCGCGAAGGCGGATGCCCTGGGCGCGGAGATCCGGCGCATCAACGCCTCCATGGCCGAGCAGAGGGAGGGCGGGCGCCTGGTCCTGGATGACCTGTCCCGCCTCAAGGACCTGACCCGGGAGATCTACGCCGGGGCGGAGGAAATGAAGTCCGGCAACCGGACCATCCTGGATCAGGTGGAGCGCCTGACAGCCGTGAACCGGCTGGTCCTCCAGAACAACGCGGAGATCACCACCGGAACCAAGGAGATCAACGACGCCATCGCCGCGACCATGGACCTGGCCTCCCGAACCGCGGCCTCCATCGGAGATGTCAAGTCGGCCTTGGATACCTTCGCGGTCTAACGGGTTGTCGAGAACCGTAGGTTCTCGAGAAACTGCGGCATTAGCGTAGTTTCACACTGTTTTAACGGATCGCCCGGACCAGGTAGGGAAGCCATGCGGCGGCGGCCGCAAGGATCAGGAAAACCGTACCCGCGGCACCCCTGCCGATCGGGACGGCGGACGTTCGGCCCTGGGCCGCCGGAATTTCCTCGTCGTAGATACCCAGCAGGATGCCGTCCAGATCCCGGAAGAAGGTCTCCCGTCGAAGCCGGATCCGGGTTTCAAGGATCCTTTCGTAGCAGAGCAAGGCGGAGCCGATCAGGGTCCCCGTACGGCCGGGAATCCGCAGGTCCGATCGGATGGCCGCCTTGGAAATGTAGATCAACGCCTCGAAGGTGACGGCCTTCTCGATACCCTCCATCAGGGCGGTCTCGGTGATCCGGATCGGACCCCACGAGGCCAGCACCCGGCCGACCGGGACCAGCAGGTTGGCTCCCACGATCCCGAGAATCACCAGGGTCGTGCCCAGGAGGGGCACCTTCCGGCCGGTGGCCCAGGAAAAAGCCACGGCCCCGGCCAGGATCGCCGCCCGGGGGCCCAAGCGGGGCTGGAAGAGGAGGGCGGCTACCACCGCCAGGCCAGCGGCGGCCAGGGCGAAGGGTCCGAAGAGCCGACGGGCCCGTTCCGTCCGGGCGAGCCTATCCACGGGCGTCCTCCCGGGCCCGGACGTACCATCGGGACGAGGCCGTGAACCGCTCGGCGAAGATCCCCAGGGCCAGGCCGGTGGCAAGACCCATGGCCAGGAAGACCGGGGCGATAATCCGGGCGGCCCGGCCGAAGACCACGAAAGAGGCCAGGACCACCTGAACCGCGTTGGAGGAGACGGCACCCAGAACGCTGAGGCCCACGGCGCTGATGCGGGTCCGGAATACGGTCCGGGCTCCGTACATGGCCAGGGCGGCGCAGAAGGTCCCGGCAAGGGAGAACAAGGCTACGTAGGAGAAGAGGGAGCCCGTTACCAGGCTCATGCCCAGGACCTTGACGGCCGCCAGGGCCAGGAAGGGCCCGAAGGGCAGGAGGTCCACGGCCAGGAGCAGGGGCAGGTTGGCGATTCCAAGGCGCATGAAGGGCAGAGGCTTGGGGATCATGTACTCCATCGCGGAAAGGAAGAAGCAGAGGGCGGACAGGAAGGCCAGGAGGCGGGCCCGGGAATCACCAGGTGCCGGTATCGACGCCCTCGGGCTCATCGGTCCCTCCTTCGACTCGGACGAAGACCTGGTTCGGCAGGCAGGCGACCCACTGACCCGACCGGTCGACGGATCCCGCGGCCACGCAGGTCTGGTTGGGGCAGGGGGAGCGCTCGATCGAGACGCCGCCGTCGTGGATGTGGACGATCGTGATCCCGAGGGGGCCTTCCACCTGGATCTCCCGGTCGCCGTCCAGGGGGTAGATCCATTCTTCCCCCTGCGCGTCGGTGATCACGGCTCTCAGCGCGCCCGCGGCGTCCACCGCTCCCAGGGAACTGTAATATATCGCGGCCGCGGCGGCCAGGATGATCGCCGCGTCCACGAGGGTTATCTTCAATCTCCGATGCACGCCTGCCGGCGGTCCTGAATGTGTTCCGGGGCCGGGACCCCTGCCGTCGCCTTCCTCAGCCGCAGCACCCACAGCCGCAGCCGCCCTCGTCTTCGCAGTCGCAGTCGCAGTCGTCATCGCATCGGTCATGGGAATGCACGTGGCCGTGGGCCAATTCTTCCGCCGTGGCGTCCCGTATTTCCACTACCTTGACGTTAAAGTGAAGGTCCTCCCCGGCCAGGGGATGGTTGGCGTCCACGGTCACCTCGTCGCCCTTGACGGCCACCACGGTCACGACCCGGGCGCCGTCCTCTCCATGAGCCTCGAACTGCATCCCTTCCTCGATCTTCGCGGGGTCCGCGAAGTTGGACTTCTGGACCGTAAAGACGAGGTTGTCGTCGTACTCGCCGTAGGCTTCCGCGGGGCCGATCACGCAGGAGAGCTTGTCGCCCTCCTTCTTGCCTTCCAGCTGTTTTTCCAGGCCCGGGATCAGGTTCCCGTTGCCGTGGAGGTACACGAGGGGTTCGGATTCCTCGGAACTGTCGATCGTCTCGCCGTCGGAATCCTTCAGGGTATAATCGATCTTGATGACTTTGTCTTTTTCTACGACCATGGATAACCACCTTCGCGGGAGTTTTCGCAGACAGGCTCGCTTCGGGCCGGGCGTAAGAATGAAAGCGAAGTCGGCGGGTCCGATGCCGGGTAGGAGCGTCCGGAATGCCAGGGTACTGTATACTAACGGAGCGTGACCGGCAAGTGGCGTGAAAGGTGGTCCGCTTCGCGGACC
>JBGSPT010000350.1:0-2217 GCA_041738475.1 Treponematales bacterium | reverse complement strand
GCCTGGCGCTCCGCGTTCGACCCGATCCGCCCCGCCTCGGCGGCCAGCTTGTCCGCCGACTCCGAGGCCTTGGCGGCGTCGGAATCGATCTCCGCGGTGATGGCGGACACCGAATCGGCGGTCTCCTCGATCCGGCCGATGTAGTCCGCCAGCTGGCGCGTCTTGCCCTCGATGTCCCGGGAATACCGCTTCAGCTCCGCATGGAGCCGGGAGGACCTCAGGGTCAGGGTCACGAAGAGGGAGAGGTTCAGGGCGAAGAATCCTATCCCCTGGAGCCAGGCTGCGGGTTTCCTGCCCAGGGCCGAATAGATCACGTCGTGGGTTCCGAAGCCCACCCCCAGTACCACCCCGACCAGGATGGGCACCGCCTCCCGGTTGCCCCGGATCACCTCCCGGACCGTCACGAACACGATGAACACGATGGCCGCCTGCACGAAGATCAGGTTCCGGTTGAACATCGCGTCCACCCGGACGTAATCTCCCCGGACGGCCAGGTAGGCCGCGACCGAGGCCGCGGGCACCAGGGCCAGGAGAACGACCAGGATCCGGGGCCTCCGGAGCTCGAAAAAACTCAGGAAGAAGGCGACCAGACAGGCCATGGATATCGTGAGGCAGGCCTTGGCCAGGGCGCGGTTCAGGGTGTACTCCAGGATGGGGTAGGCCGCGCCGATCTCCACGAAGTAGAAGGAGATCGCGAAGGAAGAGACCGCGTACCAAAGATTGGGGGTATCCGAAGGACGCCCCGCCCAGAGGGCCAGGAAATAGAGGCCTATGAAGGCGCAGAGGGCGCCGAGCACGGTGTACAGCTCGAAGTTGAAGAAGCCTATGATCCGGCGCTCGTAGTCCGCCGCGGCCCCGTCCCCGGTCTGGAATCCCGACGCGTCCAGGGCGGAGGCCGGCGCCGCCAGGCGCAGGGCCAGGAGGTTGCCGCCCTCCTCCTTCCAGAGTCCCGGGGGCAGGAGGAAGACCCCGGGCTGGTTTCCGGGGATCGTGAGCCGGGAATCCAGGGTGCCGCGCCGGCCTATCAGGCTGCCGTTCAGGTAGACCTCCGCGGCCGCATCCACCCTCCCCAGCAGGAGGTACGTTTCGCCGCCGGGGATACCGTTCCCGTCGAATTCCCCGCGAAGCCAGCCCCGGCCCGCGTCCAGGTCCAGGCGGGCGGGAAGGGAGACGGCCCGCCAGCCCGAGTCGTCGTAGCCGGGGTCCGCGTATTCAAGACTGTCCCCGGGTGCGAACCTCCATTCCGAAAGATCGGCACGGATTCCCGTGGAGGCCGCGGCGGGAGCGGGGACCCCCTGGGCGGCCGCGGCCGCCCCCATCCAGACCAGGCTGAGCAGGAGGAAGGGTCTTCTGGGCATCGAGGATCTCCTGGATGCGGACGAGGGCGTCCGGGGTGCGGATCCCGGCCGGGGGCGCCGGTATCCACACCCAGTGTTGCCGATCCTTCCCGGAGAATCAAGACGGCCGGGCCCTCCGAGTTGCCCCTCCCCCTAACCTGGTGTACACTGATTCGGTTTAGGAACCACAGGAGACCGCGCCGCGCGCCGGATAAACGGCGCTATCGGTTTCGGTTTACAAATCCTATATTACCATTATAATAAACTTTAAGGGGATGGACCGATGAAACGACGCTTGGTCTTCCGCGTGAATGAAGATCTTGTGGACGCGGAGGCTTGGGAAGAGACCTTGGCGCTGGACTTTCTGCGCAGGGAATCGGGGCTCACGGGCACGAAGGAGGGCTGCCGGGAAGGCGACTGCGGGGCCTGCCTGGTCCTCCTGGGAGAGCGGGGAGAGGAAGGGCCGTCCTGGAAGGCCGTACCCTCCTGCCTCCTGGCCCTGGGGGAGCTGGACGGGCGCCACGTGGTCACCATCGAGGGCATCGCCGCGGGGGGACTCACCCCCGTGATGGAAGCCTTCCTGGATCAGGGAGCCAGCCAGTGCGGGTTCTGCTCCCCGGGCTTCATCGTCGCCCTGACCGCCTTCCTGGTGGAGGGGCGGATCGACCCGGTCCGGGCCCTGGTATCCATAGAAGGAAACCTCTGCCGCTGCACGGGCTACGGATCCATCCGGCGGGCCGCGGAGCGTCTTACCAAGGACTTCGCGGACCTGCCCGCTGACCTCGGGGCGCGGCTGGCGGTCTTAGGTCGGCGCAAGGTCCTGCCGGAGTCCCTGGCCGCCCTTATGACGAGCCTTCCCGAGCCGGGAAGCCGTCCCGCC
>JBGSPT010000294.1:0-7590 GCA_041738475.1 Treponematales bacterium | reverse complement strand
CCCCGGGCCGCACCGTCCTGGACGCCTTCTGCAACGCCGGCGGCTTCGGGCTCTGCGTCGCCCGGGCGGGGGCCGTTTCCGTGCTGTCCGTGGACTCCTCGGAGGCGGCGGTCGCCCAGGTCCGGCGGAACGCCCTGGCCAACGGCCTGGAGGACAAGCTCGAGGCCCGGGCGGAAAACGCCTTCGATTTTCTGCGGGACCTGGAAAAGGACGGACGCCGTTTCGGGATGATCGTCCTGGACCCGCCCGCCTTCGCCAAGAACCGCGCCGCCCTGGAAGGAGCGGCCCGGGGCTACAAGGAGATCAACCTCCGGGCCCTCCGGCTCCTGGAGCCCGGGGGCATCCTGGTGACCTGCTCCTGTTCCTGGTGGTTCGACCGGGAGCGCTTCCGGTCCATGCTGGAGGACGCCGCCGCGGATTCCGGCCGGCGGATCCGCTACCTCGAGGACCGCGGCCAGGCCCCGGACCATCCCGTGGTGTCCGGTTATCCGGAGTCGAGGTATTTGAAGTGTGTGATTGCGGAAACCGTGGACGGTGGACGGTAAACGGAAGTGGTTACAGAATACGGCTATATTCTTCGCCGGAGCGTTGATATTGACCGCGTACCGTCATCAATTCCGTCCACTGACCACTGTCCACCGACCCCCGTCACAACACCAACGCCTTCGCGATCTCGTCCTTCTGCACCCCGAAGAGCCGCTTGAGTTCCTCCACGGTCCTGTATTCGGAGCCCGAGGCGCGGTTGTACAGGGAGCGGAACTCCTCGATCTCCTCGTCCCTGCCGGACCAGAGGGCCGATGCGAAGGCGGCACGCCACTGCCCCGCCTCCGCGAGCTGGCGGGTGGAGAGCTTGCCGAATTCACGCTTGGCCCTGCCGTCCACCACGGCCTGGGCTCCGTCGAATCCGATGGCGAATATAAAATCCTCGCGGGAGATCACGGAGGTCCTCCTGACGGACAAAAACTAAGCCGTCCCGATACGATCGGGGCGGCCTATTCTAGCCTCAAGCGGCGGGGTATTCAACGTCCGGTAGTGTCAGGCGGGGCTGAAGCTTCCCTTGTCGGCTCCGCACATCGGGCAGACCCAGTCCTCGGGGAGCTTCTCGAAGGGGGTTCCCGGCTTGATGTCGGCGTCGGGATCGCCCACGGCGGGATCGTAGATATAGCCGCACACGTCGCAAACGTACTTCTGCATTACGGTACCTCCTAGGCTTTCCACAGTCCGTGCAGGTTGCAGTACTCCCGAGCATACACCGATTGGGCCTTGACGGGGAAGAAGGCTTCCGGTGCCGCCCCGGGTTTCAGGAAGGCCCGGTAGGCGACCCCGTCGGCGACCAGCTCGATCCACTCGATATAGTGCTCCGGGGTCATCGGATGGGCCACGGACCCGACCTTGACCTTGTAGCCGTCCGCGGTCTTCTCGATCACCGGGACGTGCTTCTCCTGGGCACCGTCGCTGGTGTTCTCCTTGAGAAGCTTCATGGGTTCGCCGCAGCAGACCAAGTCCCCGGCGCCGCCGTGGAGCACTTCCACGATATTGCCGCACTTCATGCATTTGTAGACTTCCAAAACCTCGGCCATGTCAGCCTCCTTTTGACGTCATACGTCGATTTCGCACGGACTCAGTAATTTTCCCCGAGAAGCTCGAAATACGCTTGGGGGTGGGCGCAGGCCGGACAGGCCTTGGGCGCCTCCAGGGCTTCCATGATATACCCGCAATTCAGGCAGCGCCAGACGACGGGCTTGTCCTTCTTGAAGACCACCCCGGTATCGATGTTGGATTTAAACTTCTCATACCGCTTCGCGTGCTGCTTTTCGGCCACCGCGATGGCCTCGAAGACCGCCGCAATCGCTTCGAAGCCTTCTTCCCGGGCTTTTTTCGCGAAATCCGGGTACATGGTCTTCCACTCGTAGTTCTCGCCTTCCGCGGCGTGCATCAGGTTCACCGAGGTCGTGGCGATCGTGCCGGCCGGGAATGACGCGGAGACCATGGCCTCTCCTCCCTCGAGGAACTTGTAGAGCCGCTTGGCGTGCTCCTTTTCCTGGTTCGCGGTCTCCTCGAAAACCTGGGAGATCTGGACAAAGCCCTCCTCCCGGGCCTTGGATGCGTAGTATGTATAGCGGTTGCGGGCCTGAGATTCCCCGGCGAAGGCCGTGAGAAGATTCTTTTCGGTTTCGGTTCCCTTTACGCTCTTCATGTCTCCCTCTTTCCCGCGAAAGTGTTCGCGCGGTGGAATTTTAAACCACCTCCGCGGAACATGCAAGCGGAATGACCGTCATAACAAGAACTTTTCTCGTTTTACCATCGTAAACGGGCCTGGGTCCGGGAGGGAGATCAGAAGGAAACCCTGTTCCTGCCCGCCGCCTTGGCCCTGTACAGGGCCCCGTCCGCCGCGGCCACGATCGACTCGGGAGCGGAATCGGGCCCCGGTACGATCGTGGCGATCCCGACGCTCAGGGTGACCACAGCCGAGGGCCCCGCCGCCTCGTTGGGGATGCCCAAGTCCTCCACCTGGGACCGTACCCTCTCCGCCACCCGGGAGGCACCCTCCTCGGCGGTATTGGGCAGGAGAACGGAGAATTCCTCGCCGCCGTAGCGCGCCACGAAGTCGGAAGCTCGGGAGACCTCCCTCCGAAGAAGGTCCGCCACCGACTTCAGCGCCTCGTCCCCGGACAGGTGTCCGTACCGGTCGTTGAAGTCCTTGAAGCGGTCCAGGTCGACCATCAAGAGCGAGAGGGGCCGCTGGTCCCGCACGGCGGAGGCGTGGGCCCTCTGAAGCTCCGCATCCAGGCGACGGCGGTTGGCGACGCCGGTAAGGCCGTCCTGGAGGGAAAGGTCGGATAGGCGGTCGTTTGCCTCCTCGAGGCGGCTCTTCAATTCCGTGAGCTCCCGGACCTTGGCCTTCAGTTCCCGGCTTCGGAGGGTGGAGGCCGAAAGGTACCCCAGCCCGACGAGCAGGACGAGGTAGAGGACGTACGCCGGCGGAGACAGCCAGGGAGGAGAGAGGACCCGGACCCGCAGGACCAGGGCCTCCTCGTTCCAGGTACCCTCGTTGTCCGAGGCCTTGACCCGGAAGATATAGCTACCCCCGGGCAGGTTCGTGTAGGTGGCCGAACGCAACGGGGACACGGGGCTCCAGGTCTTGTCGAACCCTTCCAGGTAGAAGGAAAACCGGTTCCGCCTGGGATCGCGGAAATCCGCCGCGGCGATGGAGATGGTGAAGGAGTTGCCGTCATAAGGCAGTTCGATGGACTCCAGGTATGAGGGAGCCGTAAGATCCCGGGACGGATTGCCCCCGATGCGGAGTTCTGATACCAGGAGCCGCGGCGGTTTCTGGGCCGTCGTCTCCGGGGACGGGTAGATCCTGTACACCGCCCCCTGGCCTCCGAAATACAGGGAGCCGTCCCGGGATTTCCACGCCCCCACATGGAAGTCCCGGTCCTTGAGGTCGTTGAAGACCGAGAAGCCCCGGATGGCATCCCGGTCCGCGTCCACGATGGCCAGACCCGAGGGGGTCCCCACCCAGATGGATCCGTCGTCGGCTTCCAGGATGGACCGCACGGAATTGTCCGGCAGACCCTGGGCCCTCCCGTAGCGGCGGAAGACTCCGGATTCGGGATCCGGGAGGAGCTGGAGACCGCCTCCCACGGTGCCCAGCCAGAGGGCCCCCCGGGAATCCATCAGCAGACTTCGCACCGTCAGGGCCGCGAGTCCTTCGGGCTTCCCGGGATCGTAGCGATACCGGGTGAAGACGCCGTCCGAGTAGCGCTCCAGCCCGTTGCCCATGCCGAGCCAGAGGGTGCCGTCCCCGCCCCGCGCCAGGGCGTATACCAGGGCATCCCCGGGTTTGGAGGGATCCGTCTCGTCGGGGGGATAGTGGACGAAACGGCTCGTGGCATGCTCGTAGCGGTCGAGGCCCTTCGTATAGGTCCCAACCCAAATGTCGCCGTTCGGAGCCTCCGCCAGGGAATACGCAACCAGGTCCGCGAAGGAGCTGGTGTCCTCCGGGTCGTGCCGGAACACCTGGAAATCGTCGGTCTTTTCGACGTACCTGCAGAGCCCTCCGTTTGTGGCCACCCAGATGTCGCCCCGGGAATCCTCGAACAGGGCGTTCACGATGTCGTCGGGCAGGGCGCGGGGATTCCGGATATCCCGGCGATAGTGCGTGAATGAGTCCTTCCCCGGGTCCCTCCGGTCCAAGCCTCCGCTGTAGATGCCCACCCAAAGCCTGCCCCTGGAATCTTCCAGGATGGAAGTGACCTTCCCCGCCGACAGGGAGCCGGGGTCGTCGGAATGCTGGTAGGCCTCGTATCGCAGGTCCGAGCGCTCGGTCCGGGATATGCCGTCTCCGTTCGTGCCGATCCAGAACACTCCGTCCTCGTCCAGCAGGGAACAGTACACCACGTCTCCGGCGATCGATCCGGGACCGTCTTCCGCCCGGTGGCGCTCCAGGGCGCCCGAGGCGGGATGGTAGGCGAAGAGTCCCCCGCCCCAGGATCCGGCCAGCACGACATCCCCGCGCCGGGCGTCCACGAAATAGGTCCGGTCGTCCGCCAGCCGGACATGCTCGAACCGCATGGACGCGGGATCGGCCAGCCGGGCGATACCGCCGTACCAGAAGGAGAACCAGAGCTCCCCGGAGGGGGTCTCTGAGATGGACATCACGTAGTCGCTGGGCAGGGTAGATCCCGGCCCCGCGCGGAAGACGTCGAAATCGTCGCTCAGCGGCCGGTACCGGGCCAGTCCTCCCCCGGACGTGCCGACCCACAGTTCGCCCCGGCCGTCCTCATGCACCGAACGGATGAGATCCGCCCCCAGGCTCCGGGGATCCCCGGGTATGGATCGATAATGGACGAAGGTTCCCTTCTCGGTCATCCGGTCCAGACCCCGGGAGGTCCCGACCCAGAGCCGCCCCGCCGAATCCTCGCAGAGGGCGATGACCAGGTCCGCGCTCAGTGAGCCTTCGTCGGAGGGGTCGCTGCGGTAGGTCGTGAAGGTCTCGGTACGCAGGTCGAATCGGTTCAGGCCGCCGTAGGTTCCGATCCACAATGCGTCTCCCGAGAGGAGCAGGGTCTGTATCTGATTGTGCACCAGGGTGTCGGAGACGAAGGGGGCGTTCTCGAAGAGCTTGAAGGTGTAGCCGTCCCAGCGGACCAGGCCGTTCTGGGTCCCGAACCACAGGAAGCCCCGGGAATCCTGGACGATCGAAGCCACCGAGGAGTTCGGCAATCCCTCCCGGGCCCCGATGGTGGTGAACCTGAAGGGGGTCTCGGCCCCGAAGGAACCGACCGCCGCGGCCAACCAGACAAGGCATGCGGCGAAGCCGGCCCGCCTCGGGTTCCCGGCGCTCCGAATGAACATACGTATAGTCTAAGCATACGGGCGGATCTTTGCCAGGGCTTTTGGAATGCGGATCATCCCCCGCGGAGCCGCGGTTTTCAACAAGCCGGCTGCTGATTCGACACCCCCGACGTCCCCAGCTTGACAGCCGACCGGGGTGAAGTACTATGAAATCAGAAACTATTTCCAATCCTGCATGCGGAGCGTCTCAATATTCGGGGCCGGGCGTCCGTTCCTCCCGGGTGGAGGGGTTTCATTGCGCTCACGTTCCGTCGAGCCCGGATTCAAGGGCTATCCCCTCCTCTTCGGGATCCTCGCGGCCAGCATATCCCTCATGTGGGGCGTCGTCGTCGCAGGGAGCCTTACCGAGCGCCGCTCCGTGATACGGAATGCCGAGGACAGCCTCAGCCGCATGACCGAGGTCGTCCTCGAGCAGACGAGAGGGCTTTTCGGGGAAGTCCGGGCATACCTCAAGTTTCTGGACGCATGGCTGCAGGACAACCCCGGAGCGGACCCCCGCTCGGATCCCCGCTTCGTCCGCCTGGTGGACAGCCTGCGGAGGGAAGGGCGGATAAAGATAGATTTCCGTCTGGTTTCCCGGGACGACGGGCTTTTCTATATTCCTTCCCCGGATCCTTCCAAGGCCCTGGCCCAGGTGGGAGACCGGGAGTACGCGAAGGCCCAGAAGGACGATGCGACCCGGGGATTCTACATCGCGGGCCCCGTCCTCAGCCGGGTCACCGGCATCTGGGGCATTCCGATCTCCTATCCCCTGAGCCAGGGCAACGCGGGAATGGCGGTCCTCTTCGCCGCCATCGAATTGCCTACCCTCAACGAACTGTACGAGAGCGCCCGGCCCAAACCGGACGGCTCGATCACCCTCGTGCGGAAAGACGGGATCCTATTGGCACGGGCGCCCTTCGATGCGAAGGAGATCGGAAGGAATCTGGCGGCCGAACGCGCCTGGCGGACCCGTCGGGAAGGTTTCGATCGAAAGGTCATCGCCCTCGACAACGTGGAGAAATTCATCGTCCTGCGTTCCCTGCCCGACTTCCCCCTGGAGATTTCCGTCGCCCAGCCCTCGGCGTCCGTGCTGGACCCCTGGCGCAGGGAAACCTTCCTGAGGTTCGCGATCCTGGCGATCGCCACCGCGATCATCCTGGTCCTCTACCGGAGGATGCTCGAGAACTGGCGGGCCCTCGCCCTATCCGACTCCAACGTCCGAGTCCTTAACCGGGAGCTGGGGGAAACGGTCGAGGAAGTCCGGCGGCAGTTGGCGGAAAAGGAGGCGATCATCCGGGAAACCAACCACCGGGTGAAGAACCACCTGGCCCAGGTCGTCTCCCTGGTTCGCCTGGCCCGCATGGAAGCGCCGACGCCCCAAATGGAAGCCCTGGAAGCCCGCCTGGAGGGATACCGAATTCTCTACGAGAAACTCTCCTATCAACCCGGGGAGGGGGAGGCTCTGGACGCGGGGGACTACCTGGAGGACCTCCTGTCCCGGCTCGTGGAAGTCACGCCGTCCGATCGTCCCGTCACCGCGTCGTTCCATGCGGAATCCCTGGCCGTCCCCACGAAGGCGTGCTCCGCCCTGGGACTCATGCTCGGGGAACTGGTCACCAATTCCATCAAGCATGCCGGCCCCGGGGGGGGCGAACTGCGGATCGATTGTTCGGTCCGGGCCGACCGGGACGGGCTTCGAATGACATACTCCGACAACGGTCCCGGCTTCGACTACCCGCCCGCCGACCGATCCTCCATCGAGAGCCATATCGGGCTCATCCTCGTGGAAAGCCTGGTGAAGCAGTACGAGGGTTCCTTGACATACCACAGGGACCCGGGCTCCCGCTTCGAGATCCTCCTGAATACAGGCTGACCGCCGCGGGACCTCCCGCCGAAAAATCCGTGGTTCCCGCAATCAGAAACCCGATACACGCGCGTCTTAAAGCGAGCCCCCGCCCGGGACAAGACCGGGCCGCCGGCCCGAAGGAGGCCCCATGGCGGAAAGCTCCAGCTACGAGGTGCGGCCCGAAGTGTACGGAGCCAAGCCCGACATCCGGGAGCGTCTGCTACAGTCAAGCCCCGGACACATCTCCGACGCGGACCTCCTGGCGGTCATCCTGGGCACCGGGTCCCGGGGCCGGGACGTCCGGACCCTGTCCCGGGAGATCCTGGCCCGGATCGACGGAGAGCGCAGGACTCCCGCCGCGGAGGACCTGGCCCGACTGCCCGGGGTGGGCCCCGCCCAGG
>JBGSPT010000271.1:0-5901 GCA_041738475.1 Treponematales bacterium | reverse complement strand
CCCGGAACGAGGGCGGATTCCGCCGGGACGGCCGCGACAGGGACGGCGATCTCCGCAACCAGGAATCCATACGGGCCGGAATAGCCGAGCTAACGGGAGTCAACCTCGGCGGATCCGGCGCCCGCAACCGGCCGCAGGAATCCCCGGCTTCCCGGGACCGGGAAGCCCCGAACCGGGGCCCCCGCCCCGAGGGACAGGACCGGGGAAACCGAAAAAACAAGCGGGGCCGCCGCGGTCCCTCGGGTGGAAGCTCGCCCCGGGGCGCCGGCCCCGTAACCCAGCCTTCCTTCGCGGACCCCTACTCCCTGCCCATGGAGGAGCGGATGCGGCTGTACAAGGAAAAGTACGGCAAGCACCTCGCCGAGAATCCGGAGCCGAAGTCTCAGGGCCGGAAGAAGGGCCGCAGGCGACGGGGCAAGCATCCCGGAACTCCCGGTGCGGGCAGGGCGGAATCCGCGCCCGGTTCGGAACCCGCAGCGGGAGGCGACACCCGGACCGCGACGACTCCTCCTCCCGCCCCGGGCGACGGGGGTGATCGGGGAGGCCTCTTCGGCCGCATCTTCAACGCCCCCCGGAAGGAAGACGATCGGGATTGATCCTTCCCGAAAGGCTTGGAACCATCGGTCGGACAGGATGAACAGGATGAAGGAACGATGAACAGGATATACGTGAAAATGGTCTTTCCCCTATATACATCCTGTCCATCCGGTTTCAATCCTGTTCATCCTGTCAAATATGTCAGAAAAATCTATGGAAGCCTTGTCGCCTGACGGGGTTTCTTGACACCCCGGACCCCCCTCGACTAGGCTTATTCCCAGCTGCGGAGGCTCTCCGGCCACCGGACACCCCCCTCCCCCGCCGCTAGGAGTCCCCAATGAGGATCATCACCCACACGGTCAAGCCGAGGATCCCCGAGCCCCTCCTGCCTTTGGAGGAACTGGCCCACAACCTCTGGCTTTCCTGGAATTTCGACGCGGTCATGCTCTTCATCCGGCTGGACTACGACATCTGGCTCCAAAGCCGCCAGAACCCGGCCAAGATGCTGGGCATGGTCTCCCAGGAGCGGTACGAGCAGGTAGCCCTGGACGATTCCTACTTGGCGGCCCTGGGCGACGTGTACCAGCGCTTCACCCGGTATCGGGATGGGGAGACCTGGTACAAGGGGAGCTATGAGGACCGGGTGGCCTACTTTTCCATGGAGTACGGCCTGGACATCTCCCTGCCCACCTATTCCGGGGGTCTGGGGATCCTCTCGGGGGACCACATAAAGACCAGCTCCGACCTAGGCCTGCCCCTGGTGGGGGTGGGACTCTTGTACCGGCAGGGCTATTTCAAGCAGTACCTCAATCCCGACGGCTACCAGCAGGAGGAATACCCGGAGAACGACTGGTACAACATGCCCGTGGGCCGCTGCAAAAAACCCGACGGCTCCCCGGTGATGATCTCCGTGGACACCGCCGGCCGGGTCGTGACCGCCCAGGTCTGGGAAGTCAAGGTGGGCCGGGCCTCCCTCTACCTGCTGGACACGAACATCGACGAGAACTCCCCGGAGGACCGGCTCATCACCGCCACCCTCTACGGCGGGGACAAGGAGATGCGCATCCGCCAGGAGATACTCCTGGGGATCGGCGGCATCCGGGCCCTGCGGGCCCTTGGGATCAACCCCGCGGTCACCCACATGAACGAGGGGCACTCCGCCTTCCTGGCCCTGGAGCGGCTTCGGGAGATAATGCAGGCCAAGGGCTTCGCCTGGAAGGAAGCCCTCCAGGTCCTCTGGCCCACGAACATCTTCACCACCCATACCCCCGTGCCCGCGGGAAACGAGCGCTTCGGCATCGACCTCATGGAAAAGTATTTCCGGGGACTCTGCCACGAGCTCAAATTGGACTGGAAGGAATTCCTGTCCCTGGGCAGGGAACGTCCCGAGGACGACTCCGAGCCCTTCTGCATGACCGTCTTCGCCCTCAAGGTCAGCGCCTACGCCAACGGGGTGGCGGCCCTCCACGGCAAGGTCTCCCGGCAGATGTGGAATGGGATCTGGAACGGCCTGTCCGTCGAGGAGGTCCCCATCGGCCACGTCACGAACGGGGTCCATCCCCGGACCTGGATCTCCAACAACATGCTGGAGCTCCTGGACCGCTACTTCGGCCCACGGTTCTACGACGAGCCCACGAACCTGGACATCTTCGACCGGATCGACCGGGTGTCCGACGAGGAGCTCTGGCGGACCCACGAGCGCCGCAGGGAGCGCCTTGTGGTCTTCGCCCGGGACCGGATCCGGAGGCAGATGCAGCGCTCCGGGGTTTCCGAAAGCCGGCTTTTCCACGCCGAGGACGCCCTCTCGCCCTCCATCCTGACCATCAGCTTCGCCCGGAGGTTCGCGACCTACAAGCGGGGCAACCTCCTCCTGCGGGACCCGGACCGCCTGATCCGCCTGCTCCAGGACAAGGACAGGCCGATCCAGCTTATCTTCGCCGGAAAGGCCCATCCCCACGACCTGCCCGGCAAGGAGCTGATCAAGGAGCTGGTCCACTTCTCCCGCCGAGAGGACGTGCAGAGCCGTATGGTCTTCCTGGAGGACTACGACATGACCATGGCCCGGTATATGACCTCCGGCTCGGACCTCTGGCTCAACACCCCCAAGCGCCCCCTGGAGGCCTCGGGCACCAGCGGGATGAAGGCCGGAATGAACGGTGTGCTCAACTGCTCCGTACTGGACGGGTGGTGGGACGAGGGCTACGAGCCCGGGATCGGCTGGGCCATCGGCCGCGGGGAGGAGTACCAGGACGACGAACTCCAGAACGAGGTGGAGAGCAAGGCCCTCTTCGACCTACTGGAGAGGGAGATCGTCCCGATGTTCTACACCCGGGGCCGGGACAACCTGCCCCGGGAGTGGATCCGATCCATGAAGGCCTCCATGCGCCAGGTGGGCAAGAAGTTCTCCTGCCACCGGATGCTCATGGAGTACGCGGACAAGTACTACTTCCCCGCCCTGGGTAATTACCGCGCCATGGCGGACAAGGACTTCGCCCCGGCCAAGGACGTCGCGGCCTACCTGGAGAAGGCCCGGCGGGAGTGGCCGCGGCTGGCGGTCCTGGACATCCAGACCGACGCCCAGCCCATCATGGAGCGGGGTGACACCGTCAACGTGACCGCCCGGGTGGAGCTTGCGGGACTGGTTCCGGCGGACGTGGCCGTGGAACTCTACCACGGCGGGATGTCCAGTCAGGGCCAGATAATAAACCCCATGAGGGCCGAGATGGCCCCCGGGAAGCAGGCGGGACAGGGCTGGAATTACCACGTGGCCGTGGCCTGCGCGGTGACCGGCCAGCACGGGTACTCGGTCCGGATCCTGCCCAAGCATCCGGCCCTGGTACATCCTTTCCTTCCGGGACTGGTGCGCTGGGCCTGAACCCCGGGAGCCCGCACGGGCGGGCGCCTGAAAGACTCCTGAACGAGAGGCTAGACCAGTGGGTTCCAAGAATCAGGCGGGCGGCGTCTACGACGTCGCGATTATAGGCGCGGGGGTCTGCGGCGCGAACATCGCCCGAGGACTCTCCCGGTACGAGCTGGACGTCGTCCTCCTGGACAAGGAGGCGGACGTCTCCTTCGGCACCTCCAAGGCCAACTCCGGCATCGTCCACGGGGGCTTCCACCACAGCCCGAAATACCTGAAGGCGCGCCTTGAGGTCCAGGGTGCCCTGATGTTCGACCGCCTGCACCGGGAGCTGGGTTTTCCCTTCCGGCGCTGCGGCATCGTGGTGGCGGCCCTCCACGAGGACGAGATGCGGGTGGTGGACCAGCTCTACCGGCAGGGGGTGGAGAACGGGGTCATCGGGATCGAGATGTGCTCCCGGGAGCGGATGCTGGAGCTGGAGCCCAAGCTGAACCCCGACACCGTGGGGGGCCTCTACGCCCCCGCCGGGGGCATCGTGGAGCCCTACCGCTTCGTCTTCTCCCTGGTGGAGTCCGCCCGGCTGAACGGGGTGGAGGTCCGCGTCTCCTTCAAGGCAGAAAACGCGGTACGTGAGGGGAATCTCTGGCGGATCCGGGCCGAGGACGGTTCCTCCCTCTCGGCGCGCTACGTCGTGAACGCCGCGGGGCTCTTCGCGGACGAGGTCTCCCGGGCCTTCGGGGCCGAGGAGTACACGATCCGGGCCCGTAAGGGGGAGTACTACCTCCTGGACCGGATGACCCGGGCCCGGCCGGACCGGGTTGTCTTCCCGGTGCCCACCTCGGTGTCCAAGGGCATGCTCGTGGTGCCCACCGTGGAGGGCACGGTCCTGATCGGCCCCACCGCGGAAATGACCGACGACAAGTCGGACACGGCCACCACCCGGGAGCGGCTGGAGATGATCCTGGGCAACGCCCGGGCCATGATCCCGGCGATCTCCGAGAACGACGTGATCACCTCCTTCGCGGGCCAGCGGCCCGTCCTGGAGGAGGACTTCTACATCGAGCCCTCCAAAAAGGTGCCCGCCTTCATCCACGTGGCGGGCATCCAATCCCCGGGCCTCACCGCCAGCCCCGCCATCGGGGAGTACGTGAAGGATCTCCTCAAGGAGGCGGGACTCCGGCTGGTGGAGAAGCCGGGCTACGACCCGGTCCTCCCGGAGCGGCCCCGGATGTTCGACATCGACCACTACCGGGCGGACGCTCTGGTCGCCGAGGATCCCGCCTACGGCAACATCGTCTGCCGCTGCGAGAAGGTCAGCGAGGCGGAGATCGTGGCAGCCATCCGGGCCGGCCACAGCACCCTGGACGGGATAAAGTACTTCACCCGGGCCCAGATGGGCCGCTGCCAGGGCGGGTTCTGCACCTACAAGATCCTCAAGATCCTGATGCGGGAGACCGGAATGGGCTGGGACCAAATAACCAAGCGGGGGGCCGGGAGCGAACTGCTCTCGGGGCGCCTATGAAGGAGCTCGCGTACGACGCCGCCGTCATAGGCGGGGGGGCCGCGGGCATGGCCGCGGCCCTGGAGATCCGGGCCGCGGGTCTTTCCTGCGTGGTCCTGGAGCGGGAGGAGCACCTGGGGGGCATACTCCTCCAGTGCGTCCACAACGGCTTCGGACTCATCGAGTTCGACGAGGAGCTCTCGGGACCGGAGTTCGCGGAGCGGATGGAGGAGCGTTTCCGGGCCTCCGGGGCGGACGCGTACCTGGGCGTCACGGTCATGGACGTGGAGGACCAGGGGGACAGGAAGGTCCTCTTCGGGTACTCCGCCGAGCACGGGATCCTGCGGGTGTCCGTCCGGGCGGTGGTCCTGGCCATGGGCTGCCGGGAGCGAAACCGGGGGAACATCCGCATACCCGGAGCCCGGCCCGCGGGGGTCTACACCGCTGGGCTGGCCCAGTGCCTGGTGAACATGGAGGGCTACCTCCCCGGGAAGGACGCGGTGATCATCGGTTCCGGGGACATCGGCCTCATCATGGCCCGGCGGATGACCTGGGCGGGGGCCAAGGTCCACGGGGTCGTGGAGATCCTGCCCTACCCCTCGGGGCTGACCCGGAACATCGTGCAGTGCCTCCACGACTTCGACATCCCCCTGTACCTCTCCCACCTGACCACGGGGATCTTCGGGGGAGACCGGGTGGAGTCCGTGGAGATCGCCCCTATCGAGGACGGGGCGGTGCGCTTCGAGAAGACCTTCCGCATCCCCTGCGACACGGTCCTGCTGTCCGTGGGACTGGTACCCGAGAACGAGCTGTCCAAGAAGATGGGTGTGGAGCTGAATCCCATGACCAACGGGCCCTGGACGGACTCCATGATGATGACCAACGTCCCCGGAGTCTTCGCCGCGGGAAACGTCCTCCACGTCCACGACCTGGTGGACTTCGTGGCCGAGGAGGCCCGGCGGGCGGGAGCGGCCTGCGCCCGGTGGATCCGGGGCGGACGCCC
>JBGSPT010000255.1:0-1502 GCA_041738475.1 Treponematales bacterium | reverse complement strand
CCTGCCTCTCTGGCCGAGACGATCGCAAAGGCCGTGGACGCGGCAACGGGCAAGCCCTCGTACCCCGCCGCCGTCCAGGGCGGCGAGGCGGCCATGTCCGCCCTGGGGGTCCTGGCCTTCTGCCTGATCCTTTGGGTGACCGAGGCCCTTCCCTTCCACATCACCGGCATGCTCTCCCTGGGGCTCCTCACCTTTCTCAAGGTGGGCAAATACAAGGAGATCATCTCCACGGGCTTCGGGAACGACATCGTCGTGTTCTTCATCGGGGTCCTCCTGCTGGGCGCCTTCATCACCAAGAGCGGCCTGGGCAAGCGGATCTCCACGGTGATCCTGTCCGTCACGGGCAACGACACCCGGCTGATCATCCTGGGCTTCCTGGCGGCGGGAGCCATGCTTTCCATGTGGATCACCGACATGGCCGTGGCGGCCATGCTCATGCCCCTGGCCCGGGCCATCCTCCGGGAGGAGGGGGCCGAGCCCATGAAGAGCAACTTCGGCAAGGGCCTCATGATCGCCGTGGCCTGGGGGGCCTTGATCGGGGGCATCGCCACCCCCGCGGGGACGGGCACCAACCCCGTGGCCATGCAGTTCCTGTCCTCCATGGCGGGCATCCACCTGACCTTCCTGGACTGGATGTCCTACGGCATCCCCTCGGCCTTCCTGATCCTGGGACCCGCCTGGGGAATCCTCCTGGCCTTCTTCCCCCCGGAGATGCGCAAGCTCAAGGTTTCCCGGGAAAAGCTCCGGGAGGAGCTCCGGGACATGCCCCCCATGGGCCGGGAGGAGAAACTCACCCTGGCGGTCTTCGCCCTTACCGTCCTTGTATGGGTCCTCACCCCGGTCATCCAAAAACCGATCGGGATGGTCATCGAGATCTCCCTGCCCGCCCTCCTTGCGGCCTGCCTCTTCTTTCTGCCCGGGATGTCCCGGACCAAGTGGAAGGAGGTCGAGGGGGACGTGGACTGGGCGGGAATCCTCCTCATCGTGTCGGGGCTTTCCATGGGGACCTACCTGTACAAGACCGGGGCGGCGGAGTGGCTGGCGGTCATCCTCCTGGGCCGCATCGGCTCGGTGCCCGTCTTTGCCCAGCTCTTCCTGGTGACCCTGGGGGTGTGCCTGCTAAAGGTGGTCTTCTCCTCCAACACCGTGACCGCCACCATCCTGATCCCCCTGATCATCGGTCTGGGCAAGGCCCTGTCCCTGAACGTCTCGGCCATCACCCTGGCCGCGGGGCTCACCTCCAGCCTGGCCTTCATACTTGTGACCTCCACCCCGACCAACGTGATCCCCTTCAATGCGGGTTATTTCGGCATCAAGGACATGGCCAAGGCGGGCCTGGTCCTGACCGTCCTGGCCTCCCTGGTGATCGCCGTCACCTTCATGGTGGTGGGCGGGATCCGGGGAGACTTCTGATGGAGGGTCCCGCCGTCGGGGCATCCGACGCCGCGGAGCGCCTTGCCCGGGTCAATCCCGGGCTGGCCGTCTTCGGCCCCGGGGATCCC
>JBGSPT010000242.1:0-2294 GCA_041738475.1 Treponematales bacterium | reverse complement strand
CGGGCACGCCCAGGCGTCGGGCCCGCTCGAAGGCCCCGGCCCCCGCCCGGTCGCAGACCAGGAGAATGCACTCGTGCTCCGTGGGCTTAAGGGCCCGGGCCAGGGCCTCGAAGTTGGACCCCGAACCGGAGGCAAGGACGGCCAGTCTAGGCACGGACGAGCTCGCCCATGGGGAAGCAGGGGATGCCCCGGTCCCGGCAGTAGTCCAGGACGTAGGCGGCGTCCGCGGCCTTGACCACGAAGGCGATCCCCACCCCCAGGTTGAAGACCCGGCGCATCTCCTCCTCGGGCACCTGCCCGCCCAGCCGGATCCGGTCGAAGATCTCCGGCCGGGGCCAGTCCCAAGAGAACCGGGGCTTCAGGTCCTTCGGGATGACCCGCTCGAAGTTGGCTTCCAGGCCCGACCCGGTGATGTGGGCCGCGGCCAGGAGCTTTCCGGTCTCCCGGAGCAGCCGGAGCTCCCGCACGTAGATCCGTGTGGGGGCGAGGAGCTCCTCCCAGGCGGCCCGATCGTCCTCGGGCACGCACTTGCGGGCCAGGGAGTAGCCGTTGGAGTGGACCCCCGAGGAGGGAAGACCCAGGACGGCGTCCCCCGCCTCGATCCGATCCAGCCGGGGCAGCATCCCGGACTTTTCCACGACCCCGACGCAGAAGCCCGCCAGGTCCAGGTCGTCGGGACCGTAGACGTCGGGCATCTCCGCGGTCTCCCCGCCGGCCAGGACGCAGTCCGCCTCCTCGCAGCCCGCCACGACCCCCCGGATCACGTCCCGGAGCACTTCCTCGCGGATCCGGCCGCAGGCGATGTAGTCCAGGAAGGAGATCGGGTCGGCACCGCAGACCGCCAGGTCGTTCACGCTCATGGCCACCAGGTCGATCCCGATGCTGTCCCAGCGCCCCAGCTTCTTGGCCACCAGGAGCTTGGTGCCCACCCCGTCGGTGGTGGACAGGAGCATGGGTTCCTTCCGGCCCCTCATGTCCAGGGGCACGCCCCCCGCGAAGCCGCCGATGGCCTTGGACACCGCCTTGGAGGGCAGGCCCCGGATGAAGTCCGCGAAGGCGTCGCCCGCGGCGATGTCGACTCCGGCTTTCTCGTAGCTGTCTACGGGCATGGGGTTTCCTTTCCCGCCCCGTTCCGGATGGGGCAGGGGTAGTCTCCGTCAAAGCAGGCGTAGCAGTACTCGGAGGGCTCGGCCAGGCGGCTCCGCAGGAGGTCCGTGGGGAGGAAGCGGACCGTGTCCGCCCCCACGTGCCGGGCGATCCGGTCCGGGGTCATCTGGTTGGAGATGAGCTCGGTCCGGTCCGGGATGTCGATCCCGTAGCCGCAGGGCCCCGTGAGCTCCGGCGCGGAGAGGCGGAGGTGGACCTCCCGGGCCCCGGCCTCCTTGAGCAATCCCACGATCAGGCGGCTGGTGGTGCCCCGGACCAGGGAGTCGTCCACCAGGACCACCCGTTTGCCCCCCACTATCTCCGGCACCGGGTGGAGCTTCATGCGCACCGCGAACTCCCGCTCCGCCCGGGTGGGCAGGATGAAGGACCGGCCCGCGTAGTGGTTCCGGGTGATCCCGAACTCGAAGGGGATCCCCGCCCGCCGGGCGTAGCCCAGGGCGGCCAGGTTCCCGGAATCCGGGACGGGCACCACAAGGTCCGCTTCCACGTCGTCCGCCTCCGCCAGGGCTTCTCCGAAGCGTTCCCGGGCGGCGTGCACGGACTCCCCGAAGACCCGGGAGTCGGGCCGGGCGAAGTAGATCAGCTCGAAGACGCAGCGCGCCCTCCGCGGGGCCGCGGGCAGGAAGAATGACCGCTCCCCCCCGCCGTCCACGATGACCGCCTCCCCGGGGAGGATCTCCCGCTGGGAAATCGAGGGCCCCAGGGCGTGGAGGGCGCAGGTCTCGCTGGCCACGTACCGGACGCCGTCCTTTTCCGCCAGGTGCAGGGGGCGGAAGCCCCAGGGATCCCGGACCGCGACCAGGGCGTCCCCCCAGAGCAGGCAGAGGCTGTAGGCTCCCTCCAGGGGCGCCAGGGATTCCCTGAGGATGGCCTCGATCCCCTCGGAGCGGCTCCGGCTGATGAGGTGCAGGATGAGTTCCGAGTCCGAGGAAGACTGGAAGATGGCCCCTTCCCGGGTCAGGGAAGCCCGGAGGGCGGCGGAGTTGGATATGTTGCCGTTGTGGGCCAGGGCGACGCTGCCCTTGGAGCACTCCACCGCCAGGGGCTGGGCGTTCCGGATCCCGCCTCCCCCCGCGGTGGAGTACCGGACGTGGCCGATGCCTCCGGTCGAGGCGGCCCTGCCCGCC
>JBGSPT010000235.1:0-6020 GCA_041738475.1 Treponematales bacterium | reverse complement strand
GGGCTTCCGCGGTCCGAGCCAGGGCGGTCCGCTGGAGCCGACGGGCCTTGAAGTAGTTCACGATCTTGTCCGAGGCCAGGATCAGGATGATGAGGCCCTGGAGCAGGGTGATGAACTCGAAGGCCACGTCCCCCCGACGGGACATGAAGTCCGCACCCACCCTCATGTAGGCCAGGAAGAAGGCGGACAGGGGCACGAACTTCGGATTCTTCCGGGCCAGCATGGCCACGATGACCCCGTCCCAGGCGTAGGAGGGGTTCATCTGCCAGATGAAGGCCTTGTAGAGCCCCGCCATCTCGATGGCCCCTCCCATCCCGCCCAGGAACCCGGAGACGAAGTGGGAGTAGAGGATCACCGTGGGAACCGAGAGCCCCGCGTAGGCGGCGAACTTCTGGTTGGCCCCGATCATCCGGATCTCGTAGCCCCACTTGGTCCGATAGAGGAACACGGACACCAGGACCACGAAGACCGCGGCAACGATGAACCCCGCGTGGAGCTGGGTGTTCGGGATGAGCCGGGGCAGAAGGAAGGTCTTCCGGAAGGGCAGGGACGAGAGGATGGTCTGGTTCCGGTCCCGGAGGAAGTAGAGGATCACGAAGCTCCCGAAGAAGTAGAAGACATAGTTCAGCATCAGGGAGGAGACGAGCTCGTTGGCCCGCCACCGGATCTTGAGGATCGCCGGCAGGAGGCCTATAAAGCCCCCGACGATCCCCGCCGCCAGCATGGCGACCGCGGGATGCCAGCCCGCCGGGAGGGCCAGGTGGACTCCCACCGCGGTGGCGACGACAGCCCCGATATAGAACGAGGAGTCCACGATCAGGGACATGTGCTTGGACTGGTAGATGATGCACAGGGCCAGGCCCGTGAAGGTCAGGGGTACCATGGCGATCATCATGTAGTAGATGTTGTAGGTCCGCAGGAAGGGGCCCAGCAGGAAGTTCCGCACCGACTGGGCGGGTTCCTTGCTGACCAGGAAGATGAGCCCCACCCCCGCCAGGAGGGAGAAGACCGCGGCGAAGAGGGTGATCAGGGCGGGCTCCAGGGCGTCCCGGTTGGTGAAGAAGAGCCCGACCTTGCCGGACAGGCTCCTGGTTCGGGTTCCGTCACTCATGGAGCACCTTCCTGATCTCGATTTCATCCTGGGTCTTGAGGCCGAGCATGTAGAGCCCCAGCTCCTTGTCCGTCACCGCCCGGGCGTCGGGGAACCACGCCACGATCCTGCCTGAGTGCATCACGATGAGGCTGTCCGAGAGGGACAGGACCTCCCCCAAGTCCGAGGACACCAGGAGGATGGCCTTGCCCTCGTCCCGCATGGACAGGATGGTCCTGTGGATGAACTCGATGGCGCCGATGTCCACCCCCCGGGTGGGCTGGGAGACCACCAGGACGTCCGCGGCGGCGGTGAACTCCCGTCCGATGACCACCTTCTGCATGTTGCCCCCCGAGAGGCTGGCCACGCTCTGGTTCGGGGAGGAACAGCGGATGTCGAAGCGCTTAACGATGCCCTTGGCCTCCGCCTGGATGGCGGATCTCCGGAGGAAGCCGCCTCCGGTGAAGGCGGGCTCGGAGTAGCGGTCCGCAAGGAGGTTGTCCGCTATGCTGGCCGGCAGGGCGGTTCCCACGGTCATCCGGTCCTCCGCCACGTGGGCCACCCCGGCCTTTCGGATCCTCCGGGGGGAGGCGTTTGTCAGGTCCTTCCCGCCCTTGCGGACCGTACCGGTCAGGGTGCGGGCGTGGCCCGTCAGGATGCGGACCAGCTCGGACTGTCCGTTGCCGTCCACCCCCACGACCCCCAGGATCTCCCCCTTCCGCAGGGAGAAGGAGACCCGGTCCACCATGGTGATGCCGAAGTCGTCCACGAAGGAGAGGTTCCGCACCTCCAGGGCCGTGGTCCCGGGGGCCGCGGCTTTCTTGTCTAGGGTCAGCCGGACCTCCCGGCCCACCATCTCGTTGGAGATGGTCTGGCGGTCCACGTCCCCGATGTCGTGGGCGGCGATGACCGCCCCGTCCCGCATCACCGTGACCCGGTCGCAGAGCTGGAAGACCTCCCCCAGCTTGTGGCTGATGAAGATGATGGTCTGTCCCCGGTCCCGGAGGGCCTTGAGTTCCGCGAAGAGCTCGTCCGTCTCCTGGGGAGTCAGGACCGAGGTGGGCTCGTCCAGGATCAAGATCCGGGCGCCCCGGTACAGGGTCTTCAGGATCTCCAGCTTCTGCCGCATCGAGACCGAGACGTCCACCACCCGGGCCCGGGGGATGATGCGCAGGTTGTACTTGGCCGAGAGCTCCTCGGCTATGCGCACCGCCCGGTCCAGGTCGTACATCCCGGACTTCTTCCGGGGCTCCCGGCCGAGCACGAGGTTTTCCGCCAGGGTCAGGGAGGGCACCAGCATGAAGTGCTGGTGGACCATGCCGATCCCCGCGGCGATGGCGTCCCGGGAGGATCCGAAGCGGACGGGCTTGCCGTCCAAAAGGAGGGTTCCGGAGCTGGGGGGTTCCTCCCCGTAGACCACCTTCATGAGGGTGGACTTGCCGGCGCCGTTTTCCCCGACCAGGCCGAGGATCTCCCCCCGGCGCACGGTGAGGTTGACGAACTTGTTGGCCGCCGTGCCGTTGCCGTACACCTTGCAGAGGTCCACGGCCTGGAGAATGGTTTCCAATCGCTTGCTTCCTTGCCGGGCCGGGGGGCGCGGGGCGCCCGCGGCGCTTGGAAAAAATGCAGGCGGCCCTCGCAGGGGCCGCCTGGAAAGGGTTTACTTGTTCGGGTTGACGGCGTCCCGCATCTTGTTGATCTCGTCGGCGCTCATGCTGAACGCCGAGGGGATGGCCACCTTGCCCGCCTTGATCTCCCCGATGATCCGGTCCATCTCCTTCTGGATGGCCCCCGGCACCGCCTTGTTCAGGGGTGCGAATCCGATGACCCCGTCCGCCACGCCCAGGTAGACCTTCTTGCCGCCCAGGGCCTCGCCGGCCACGAATTTATCGAAGGCCCCCGCCAGGGTCAGGTCCACGCGCTTCATGGTGGAGGAGAGGATCAGGCCCGCCTTGGCCGGCTCGCTGGGGAAGAGGGAGGCCTGGTCCGTGTCCACGCCGATGGCGTACTTGCCGGTCTCCACCGCGGCGTCGAAGAGCCCCAGGCCCGCGCGGCCCGCGGCATGGTAGACCACGTCGGCCTTGTAGGACCCGAACTGGACCAGGGCCTGGTCCTTGGCCTTGGCGGTGTCGGTGAAGGAGTTCACGTAGTTGTAGACGATCTTGACCGCCGGGTTGACCTTCTGGGCTCCCGCGATGTAGCCGACGAAGAAGTCGTTGATCCCCGTGATGTCCCGGCCGCCGATGAAGCCGATGACGTTGTCCGGGTTGAGCTTGGGATTGCCGCCCGTCCGGGTCATACTGCCCGCCAGGACGCCCGCCAGGTAGCCCGCTTCGGAGTTCTTGTACTGCACCGAGTAGACGTTTCCGATGTCCCCCTCGACCCAGCCGTCGTACATGACGTAGAGGGTGCGGGGATACCGGGGGGCGATCTCCTGCACGGCGCTGCGGAAGTTGTTGGAGCAGAAGACCACCGCGTAGCCCTCGGCCCCGGCGTCCTCCAGGGAGGGGGCGTACTTGGCGGTGTCCGCGCCGAGCTCGGTATACTTCGTGGTGACCTTGGCCCCGTACTTGGCCTTGATCATGTCCAGGCCCGCCTTGGCGGAGTCGTTGAATCCCTTGTCCCCCAGGGACCCCGAAATCAGCAAGAACACGTTCATGGTCTGGGCCGCGGCCGGAACGGCGAAGGCCAGGGCCAGGACGAGGACGACGGGCAGCGTGAGACGCTTCATGGAAACCTCCTCGCGATACATCGGGCGCGACACGGGTCGCGGCTCCGCGGGTCTGCGGAAGTATTAAGGATATTCTATGGAGTCCCGGCAAATCAATAGCGAATGGTCAGGATTTCCGGCCCGGGGCGGCCGGCGGAGCCGACGGCCGGTTGAAAAAGTTCCCCCGCGGAACTAGGGTAGTGTCACGAAGCTTGTGAAGGAGGCGCGGATGGCTGGAAATGCCGGTTTCGATGCGGTCGAGGCCGCCCTGGTCAGGGGCGCCGCGGACCTGGAAAGTCTGGCCGCGGACCTGGCCGCCCACCCGGAGCTCGGGTTCCGGGAGGAGCGCACCGCCTCCGTCCTGGAGAAGACCCTCCGGGAAACGGGAGCCCGGGTTCGGACCGGCATCGCCCGGACGGGTATCCGGGCGGAACTCGGCCCCGAGGACGGACCCGGGATCTTCCTGATAGCGGACCTGGACGCCATCCTGACCTCCGGAGCCGAGGGCGGGGTAGCCCATTCCTGCGGGCACCACGCCCAGATGGCGGTCATGGCGACGGTCTTCCGGGCCCTGGCGGAAGCCGGAATCCCGGACCGGGAAAAGGTCCGGCTGGTATTCCTGGGAACCCCCGCGGAGGAATTCCTGGAGATGGAGTACCGCCTGTCCCTCCGCGCCGAGGGAAAGGTCCGCTTCCTCTCGGGCAAGCAGGAGATGATCCGCCTGGGGATCCTCGACGACGCGACCGTGGCCCTCAAGTACCACTCCATGTCGGATTCCCCGGAGCGGATCGCCACGGTCAACGGCACCCTGAACGGCTTCCTGGCCAAAAGGGCCACCTTCCTGGGTCGTAGCGCCCACGCCGGCGCCTGGCCCGAGAAGGGGATCAACGCCCTGAACGCCGCCGGTCTGGCCATCCTGGCCATCCACGCCCAGAGGGAAACCTTCCGGGACGACGACCACATCCGGGTGCACCCGGTGATGAAGTCCGGGGGTACCACGGTGAACACCGTGCCGGACACCGCGGTCCTGGAGACCTACGTGCGGGGGGCTTCCTGGCCCGCCATCCGGGACGCGGACGCAAAGGTGGACCGGGCCCTGGCGGCGGGGGCCGTCGCGATCGGGGCGGCCGTCCGGATCGACAACTCCCCGGGCTACATGCCCTTCCGGCCCGATCCAAAGCTGGGGGAGGTCCTCGGGTCCGCGGCCCGGACCGTCCTGCCCGAGGAAGCCATAGACTTCCGGGACCGGTCCTTCGCGAGCGACGACATCGGGGACGTGGCGGCCCTGGTGCCCACCTGCCAGCTCGGGTACGCGGGCTTTACGGGCACCATCCACTCCTCGGATTTCAAGGTCTCGGATCCCGTCCGGGCCTTCCGGGAGCCCGCCCGGATCCTGGCCAGGACCGCCTTCGACCTGGCCCGGAACGGGGGCGAAAAGGCCCTGGAAATCCGGCGGGGCTTCAAGCCCGAGTTCACGAAGGAAGAGTATCTGAGCTCGATGGAAAAGCTGTTCGCGTCACGGACAGTGGACGGTGAACGGTGGACAGTAAACGGAAGTGGTACCAGAATGCCGCCGTCGACTACGCTCGAGCGTTGAGTTTTGCCGCGGACCGGTCTCATTTCCGTTCACTGACCACTGACCACTGTGAACCGTTCACCGTCCACCGTCCACTGTCCACCGTCAATGCCGTATCAGCCGCCGGAAGCCTTCCTCCAGCTCCCGCTCCACCCGCTCGGCGGCCTCCTTCCTCCCCTCCCCGGGGCGGCGTGTGGCCTCGACGGGCTCGCCCGCGATGACCAGGGCGTCCTTCAGGAAGTACTTCGAACGGTGCTTGAGCTCCAAACCCTCCAGCCGGTTGGCGAAGTCGTACAGGTTCTGGGCCGTCTCCACGAGGCGGTCGAAATGGGGCCGGCCGTCCAGGTACGCGGGATCCAGGAACTGTCCCAGGGCGGCGGTCATGTAGATCTTGTCCAGGAAGTAGGATTCCGCGGAACCCCGGCGGGCGGCTCCTAACTCGAGGGGGCTCATGGCGGCCAGCTCCTCCCGGGTATAGAATACCCGGCGCAGGGACTCCGCCCGTATGTTCAGGATCCGGGCCTTCAGGGTGGCCGCGGGAGGGACATTGTAGAAGGCCTCCATCCGGGAGATCGAGGCGTCCAGCAGGGCCTCCAGCCGTTCCGCGAGGCCCGTGCCCGCCGGGGCGGGCTTGATGCCCCAGG
>JBGSPT010000234.1:0-1934 GCA_041738475.1 Treponematales bacterium | reverse complement strand
CGGGCCGCCCGGGAGGTCCTGGCCCCCCTGGGGCCTCGGCCTTCCGCCGCCCTCGAGGCCCTGGGCGACAGGGACCTGTCCCTCCTTCAAGCAGACTTTCGGTACCGCTTCTTCGGAGGGGAGGATATGGCGGCCCTCCTGTCCGCGGTCCGAAACGCCCGGGCCCGATTCGGATCCCTGGAAGCTCTATTCCGGGCCGGGGACGATCCCTCGGAGCCGACGATCCTCCGGGGGGCGGACAGGTTCGCGCAAGCCTTGGAAGGACTGGCCGGGCCTTGCTGGCCTCGGCCTCCCGGAAAGGCTCCCTGGAGGGACAACCTCCTTCCGCGTCCAAGCCGAGGCTCCGCCTGCAAGCGTCTCTTCCTGTACCTGCGCTGGATGGTCCGAAAGGATGCCGTGGACCCCGGCGGCTGGACCGGGGTGAGTCCCTCCCGCCTGGTCGTCCCCATCGACACCCATATGGGATCGGCCTGCCGCCGCCTGGGATTGGTCTTTCGCAAAGCCGACGACTTGAAAGCCGCGTTGGAAGCCACAGAGTCCTTCCGCCGCTTCCGGCCGGACGACCCCGTGCGGTACGACTTCGCCCTGACCCGTCCCGGGATCCATCCCTGCCTGGACGCGGACGAGTACTTTCGGTGTTTCGAGGATAGTGGTACGAACCTTGTGAAAAGCCGCCGCCCTTGACCCTGGGGGAAAGTCCGTGGTAGATTCTTCGGGCGCCCAACGGCGCGACGGGCAATAGCGCAGGTGGTTAGCGACGTCACAACGACTAATAGAGAAAAATCGGTCGGGCAATAGCGCAGGTGGTTAGCGTACAAGTCTGGGGGACTTGGGGTCCGCGGTTCGAGTCCGCGTTGCCCGACCGATTTTTTTCCATCACTATGTGACGACAAGTCTGGGGATCGCTGAACAAGGCTCACGCCTTGTTCAGCTGGCAGTTTTCGGCTCCGCCGAAAACTGCATGAAGACCCAAGGGGTCCGCGCAGAGGGCGAGTCCGCGTTTGAGTCTCCGTCCAAAGAAAAGGCGCGTTGCCCGAGAAGCGGTTTCCGGAAACGGAGGCCGCTTTTTTATTATGCATCCGCGTTCTCGCAGTCCTTCTCGGGCAACGCGGACTCGAAGGGTTCGAGCGACACGGGCGATCCGAGACATCGAGGATCGCCCGTGGGAGAGGCCAAGGACGGCCTCGAGAGCGAGAACCCCGGCCCGGAGGCTCGAGGCAGGATGCCGAGAGCCGGAGGGCGAGTCCGTGTTTCGGGCTCTTGCGAAGCACAAGGCGTGTTGCCCGAAAGAACCCGGTGGTTTGCAGGATCCCGGGTGCTTGACTTGGAAGGCCTAGAAGGTTAGTATTTATAAACCGACCGACAGTCGGTCTATACTCGAAGTGAGAGGTTCGATGGAAGCGGAAGAACGGCGGCAGGAGATCCTCGACGCGGCGGAAGCCCTCTTCGGGGAGAAGGGATACGCAGGGTCGAGCACCGGGGACATCCTGGACCGGACCGGGATTGCCCGGGGAACCCTGTACTACCACTTCGAGTCGAAGGCGGCGGTCATGGAAGCCCTGGTCGACCGGCTCTGCGAACGGCTGTTCAAGGCGGCCCGGGAGACGGCGGAGGCCTTAAGGGGCCGGCCGGCCCTGGAACGGCTCCTGGCCGTGATCGGGGCCTTCCAGGCCTCCGGCGACGTGGGGCAGGGGCTCATGGAGCACCTCCACGACCCCGGCAACCTTCCCCTCCACGACCGCGTCCAGCGGCGCCTCGTGGCCGGGATGACCTCGATTCTGGCCGGCATCGTCCGGGAGGGGATCGCGGAGGGCGGGTTCGACACTCCCTATCCCGAGGAGAGCATGGAGCTCGTCGTCGTCTATATGACCGAGGTCGTCGACGGGGGGCTCGTGGACCTGACCGGGGCGGAGCGTGCCGGCAGGCTCCGGGCC
>JBGSPT010000215.1:0-2881 GCA_041738475.1 Treponematales bacterium | reverse complement strand
CGCCCGGCAGACCCCGCCGCGATCCGGACCCGGCCCGCATTTGACTCCGCCGCGGTTTCACCCTATATTACCCCTAACGATCGTCCCGCCGGAGGAACTATGAGCCTGGAAGTAACGCTGACGTCCGACAATTTCGAGGAGGAAGTCCTGAAGTCCACCCTGCCCGTCCTGGTGGATTTTTGGGCGGAGTGGTGCGGCCCCTGCCGGATGATCGCCCCCGCGGTGGAGGAGCTCGCCCGGACCTACGAAGGCAAAATCAAGGTCGGCAAGGTGGACGTGGATTCCCAGGGAGAATTGGCAGGCCGCTTCGGCATCATCTCCATCCCGACCCTCATGGTCTTCAAGGACGGCAAGGCCGCCCGACAGAAGATCGGAGCCCTTCCCAAACCTCAGATCGAGGGACTCTTCAAGGATCTGATCTAGCAGAACGGGACACCCGGGTCGGCGGACCCGCGCCGCCCTAGGGAACGTACAGGGCGTCCGAGTTCGTCCGTCCCACCGTCGACCCCTTGGTAGGTACCACGTGCCAATCCGATCCCGAATCGGTATCCCCGGAGTCCGAGGACCGGCAGATCGTGCGGGTGCTCGTGGTGCCTTCGCTGCGGGCGGCGTCCTCGGGACGAACCTCGGATCCCGCGATACGCCACGCCCCCTCCGCGGCAAGCGCGCGGGCCTGGTCCAGCAGGGCCTGGCTCCCGAAGCCTCCGTACTTCGTATCCGAAGCCGAGGTCCGGGCCGAGTAGAGCAGGGCGTCCAGTATCCGTCCCGTGGGGGATCCGTTCAGAGTCAAGCACCCGTTCTCCCCCGGCAGGGCGCCGTCCCCTCCGGGGTACCAGAAATCCCGGGCATACGGATAGGCGTCCAGGCCCCCGGAGGCCGCGGCATCCCCGGTCTCGTCCATCTCCTCCGGAAGGCTTTGGGGCTTGAGATGAAGGACCACGAAGTCCCCGGCCGCGACCTCGCAGGGGGGAAAAACATAGGTCTGGACGGGCTCCGCCGCGCAGCCCACCCGGAAGGTGAGCCCCGCGAGGTTCCCCGATTCCAGCACTGCCAACTCCACAAGATCCGGATGGGTCGTCGAGCCCTGGGTAAGGACCTCGTTGAGAAGGACTACGGGCAGACTCGGATTATATCCCCAGAAGGGGAGGACGAAGCTGGTCGAATTGCCCGCCCCGTCCCGCACGGTCCCCTCCAGGGAAAGAGCCGAACCGGGGGGCAGGGGACTCGCGGCAGCGATCCGTATCCGGTTCCCCTCGGACGAGATCTCCATTTCGCCCAGGTCCGGGTCCGATGCGAAGTCCGCCGCGGAGGCTTCCACCTCCTCGTCAAACTGCACGCTGAACTCCCCGGGCCCCGTCGAATCCCAATCCCGCACGCTCGGGGGCCGCAGGTCCCGGGGCGAAAACGCCTCCGACACCACCTGGGGCAGGCATGCAGTGAGCAGGTAGGAGAACAGCAGGGCGGCGGGAACGAAGGCCCGGGTAGAGATGTACCCCCGGGATCCCGGGTATCCGCCGGGGATGCGCACCTTCGGCTTGGCGCCGGAAGGCGCCGGGATCGGAGCTTTCATTCTTGTCCCTCCCGAAGTCAGTACGGGAGGAACCGCTCTATCCGCTTGCGTCCGGAGCGGCTTTTTTTCGCGCAGACAGGCGCTCCCGGAGGGGATCCCCGTAGAGCATGAGGGTGAGGCCCCCCAGGATCAGGGGAACCCCGAAGGCCAGGTAGGGAGTCGCCTTCTCCCCGACCGCCAGACCCAGGGCCACGGCGATCAGGGGGTTCACCAGGGCGTAGCTGGAGATCCGGAAGCTGGGCTCCTTTACCAGGAGGTGGTTGTAGGCCACCAGGGTGACAGTCCCCATGAAGGCCAGGTATCCCACGGAGAACCAGGACCAGGGAGAGACCCCCCGGAAGGCTGCCCCGAGGTCCGAAACGGAAGCGAACGCCGAGACGAGGGAGACGCCCCCGGCAACGGCCATCTGGATGGCCGTGGACACGAAGACGCTCTCCGCCTTGGGCAGGGCCCGGGAGACGCTGGTGCCGAAGGCCCAACAGAGGGAACCGGACACGGCGATCAGGACCGCGGGGTGGAAGGTTCCGGCCAGGGAGGTCCCGTCGTACAGGAGAACCGCGATCCCCGCCACGCCGACCAGCACCCCCCCGATACGGATCGCGGAGATCCGGGTCCGAAACAGTAGGTAGTTGAAGGCCGCGATGTAGAAGGGCCCTCCCACGACGATGAGGCTGGCTATGTAGCTGGGTATGGTCTTTTCCGCGATGGTTAAAAGGCCGTTGCCCAGAAGGAGGAGGAGGACCCCCAGGAGGGCGGAGCCCCCCGCCTGCTTCCAGGAAAGTCCCTTCCGGAAGTCCCCCTTGGCCAGGGCGAGCCCCGCCAGGAGGGCGGACCCCGCCAGGAAGCGGAGGGCTACCACCAGGGACGCGGGGATCGTATGGACCGCCGCCCGGATGAAATAGTAGGTCGTCCCCCACACCACGTACACCAGGGCGTAGCAGAGGAGGACCACCAGGGTTTCCCGCTTCATGCCCGGCCGCCCGCCTTGGCGCCAGCCTCGGCCGCCGCCTCCGCGACCGCGAAGACGATGGCCGGTATCTGATCCGCCCTGATCCAGTAGTGGGTCACCAGGCGGAGGGCCCCGCCCTCGGGAGGATTCACCAGGATGCCCCGGCGCTCGAGGGCCGCGGAGAAGGTCCCTGCGTCGGAAAGCCCCTCGATCTCCAGAAAGACCATGTTGATCCGGACCCCGGAGCCCAGGATCCGCACCCCCGGAATCCGGGCCAGGCCCTCCGCCAGGGCGGCGGCGTTCCGGTGGTCCTCGGGAAGGCGCTCCCTCATGGGGCCCAGGGCCAGGAGGCCCGCGGCGGC
>JBGSPT010000206.1:0-3545 GCA_041738475.1 Treponematales bacterium | reverse complement strand
CCTGCGCTTCGCCGAGGGAGGCCCCGCGGACGCCCAGCTCGATCCCGGATCCGACGCGGCCTGGCTGGGGGCGGAGCTGTACTCGTCCCTGACCTGGACCCCCTTCTCGGACCTGTCCGTCCTGGCGGGGGCGGGGATCTTCCTTCCCGCCTCGGGAGGGGCCTTCCTCCCGGACACTCCGGCCCGGTGGCTCGTATCCGCCGCGGCCGTCCTTTCCCTGTGAGCGAGGAGCGTGGAATGAAACGAGCGATAGCGTTGATGATCCTGGCGATCCTCGGGACGACGGTCTTCGCCCAGGCCCCGACGGCGGTGATCAAGCAGGTGGCCGGCACCGTGGAGATCAAGGCACCCGGCAAGAACTGGGTCCCGGCCAAGGCCGGCGCCTCACTGACCAAGGACACGGCCATCTCCACGGGCTTCAAGAGCGTGGCGGTCATCACCGTCGGGGCCTCCACCCTGACGGTAAAGCCCCTGACCCGCCTGACCCTCGCGGAGATCGCCCGGCTTGAGGGTTCCGAGACCGTCCGTCTGGCCCTTCTTTCCGGACGGGTCCGGGCGGACGTGAAGCCCCCGGCGGGGGGCAAGACGGACTTCTCCGTGAAGAGCCCCACCGCAACCGCCTCGGTGCGTGGAACCGGGTTCGGCCAGGACGCGGTCAACCTCGACGTGGACGACGGGGACGTGGAGTACACGGGCCCCGACGGCCGGCCCGTCCGGGTCGGCGCAGGCCAGTCCAGCACCGTGGACGAGGACGGGGGCGCCGTGCCCCCAGGGGACATGCCCGACGAAAGCCTCCTGCCTCCGCCCCCGGCGGGCCTGGACGGCTCTATCCTCTCCTTCGTGGCGGGCCTCGTGGACAACACCGGAGCCTCCTGGGGGACCGTGGAACTGCGGTTCAATCCCTGGGTCGCTCCCATAGAATAAGGAGGTCGGAGATGAAACATCGATATACGATGATCCTGGCGGCGGCCGCCACCCTCCTGGTCCTGGGCTCCTGCGAACTCGCCCTGGGACCCCGGTCCGAGGGGACGATCATCCTAAACCTGGGCGGCGGTCCCGCATCCCGGGCCTTCTCGGACGCCCCCTTCGACGGCCTTCCCGTATTCTCCTCGGTCACCGTCACCGTCAGCGGGTCCGGCATGCCTACGGCCTCCCAGACCGTGCCGGGCACGGCGGCCTCGGTGACCCTCCAGGTGCCCGCGGGCCCCGCCCGGAAGGTGGAGGTCTACGCCGCCGTGGATTGGGCATCCACTCCCCAGACTCCCCAACCTACCCTGGCCAAGGCCTACGGCGGGACCGTAATCGTGGACGTGGCGGGGGGACAGAAGGTAGGTGTCTCCATGGACATGGGAGTGGTGGAGACGAAGATCGTGCTGCCGGACAGATGGGGGGCGTCGAGGATCGCGGATTCCCTATCCGGTCCCGTTACCAATCCCGGTGGTTTTCCCTTTATAAATGAATTTTCTATCCTCGATGCCGATTACGAGTTCGATCGATTCGGACGATTGTTCATTTCCCGTCCGGATAGCGGCTTGTTGAGCCGATATCACGATTTAAGCGTCGGGGACGGGGAAGACATACCCGTAGGAACTCCGTCAAGGCTCGCATATGACCGAAATACTGAGCGTCTATATTTTGCATACCTGACCGAGGGGATTGAACTTCGGTACTACGATCTCATGGATCCGGTCGGCTTCGAGGATTCCGTGTACAACGCCGTTCCCGACTTGAATATCATAGGATCCGGAATCGCCGTGGATAGCGACGGGTATGTCTATCTTCCTGCCTATTATGCACCCGCAAACGGAAACATCGTCGCAAAACTGAGCATCGTATACAACGGGGAGTTCTACGAGTCCCGCCTGGCCGGGTATTCGACCTTTGATGACCTGGGATTGGGATACTGGATTACTTCGGGTGAACCATACTTTGAGAATCTAGTAGTCGAGGATATGCGGTTTCAGGAGGGTGTCCTGTACATAGCCGCCGGTGAACATGATGGTGCACCCAACAGTCCATTCCACCGCGGTAAGATCGTCGCCGTGCAGGTCTCGGACATGTCGAAGTTCCAGGAAATCGGATGGGCTCATGCTACCTATGAAGATCCCATACAGAATCCTGCAACTCAGTTCTACGGGCCGAAGCGATTCCTTGCCATTGTACCGCGTAAGCTGGTTTTCGCGGACGAAGGAAACGACGGAACTAGTGAAATAAACAGGGTAGTGGAAGTTGATCTGGATTCCTGGAGCGTCAGCGGAATCGGGTTGGAAGGCGTAGTTACCTTTTTCTCGAATTATTCTTGCTGAAATCCCTTGCGTGTCCTCTACTACACCGGCGGGACCACGGGCTCCGGACACCTGGTCCGGGGCCTGACCCTGGCCAACGCCTTCCGCCGGGCTGGGGCGCCCGTCGACTTCTCGATCCTCTCGGTCAACACCGAGTACGGCAGGTTCGCGGAAATCTTCGAAGTGCCTCTGGTGCAGATTCCGCCTGAGGATGAAACCGCCCTCGGGCCCGACCGGTACCGCGGCTCCGCCCTCTACCGGGCGATCGAGGCCGCGGCTCCCGACGTGCTCGTGGTCGATATCCACTGGTTCGCCCTGGACTCCTTCATCCGGGAGCTGCCCTGCCGAAAGGTCATCCTGATCCGCCGGATCGACCCGCGGTATTTTCGCTTCCGCGTGGCGGACCGGGAGCTGGCCTTCCGTCCCGGGGACTGGGACCTGGTGCTCAGGACCGAACCCGGCTTCGACCTGCCCTTCCCCTCGGAATCCGTGGAGCCCCTGGTGCTCCGCAGCCGGGACGAGATCCTGACCGCCGCGGACGCGAGGGCGGACCTGGGACTGGGTCCGGAGGACCGGGCCTGCCTCTTCGCCTTCAGCGGGGGCGTCGGGAAGGGCGCCGAGTCCTGGTCGAGTTTTTCCTATCTGGAAGATGAGGGTTGGAAGGTGATCCGGTCGGACAACCGGGAGGGCGGCCTCTTCCCCGCCGTGGACTGGTACAACGCCTTCGATCTGGTGGTCTGCGGTGCGGGATACAACGCCTTCTGGGAGGCCCGATACTTCCGGAAGGAGGCCTTCTTCGTGCCCTGCGAGACCCGCTTCGAGGATCCCGTAGGAAGGATCGCCCTCTGCTCGGACTACGATTTCGAGGAGAACGGGGCGGACCAGGCGGTTCGGCGGATCCTGGCGCTCTGACTCGGCTTTACAAATCCTCAGGCCCGTGTCATAAAGGATGCCTCCTATGGCGAACGAAACCACATCCGCTTTCCGCAACGACGCCCGGGCCAAGGTGTGCGGCCGGGCCCAGTACGCGGACGATATCAAGCTGCCGGGCATGGCCCACGCGGTCCCGGTCTACACCCGCTTCGTGCGGGCCGAGAATCTCCGGGTGGACGTCTCCGCGGCCCGGGCGGCCCCCGGGGTCCTGGGGGTCTTCACCGCCGCGGACGTGCCCGGGCAGGTGCGCTTCGGCCAGATCGTACGGGACTACCCGATGCTGGCGGAGGGGACGATCCGGTGCGAGGGCGAGGTGATCGCCCTGGC
>JBGSPT010000193.1:0-3716 GCA_041738475.1 Treponematales bacterium | reverse complement strand
GGCCCGGCCATGAGGCCCTCCGGCTGCCGGGGCCCCACGTCGCTGCCTTGGAATCTGCCGCCTCTTCCCCGGACTGCGCCGCGATCGGGGAGGGGGGGCTGGACTACCACTGGATGCACGGAACCCGGGAGGCCCAGCGCCTGCTTTTCGAGGCCCAGATCGACCTGGCCCGGCGCCTAGGCAAGCCCCTGATCGTCCATTCCCGGGAAGCCCACGAGGATACTGTGGAAATTCTACGCGCCTCAGTGCCGGGGATACCCGTGGTCATCCACTGTTTCGGGTATGACGCCCGGGCGGCCCGGGACTATCTGGATCTGGGATGCTTCGTCTCCTTCGCGGGCAACCTGACGTATCAGGCCGCCCGGAACCTCCGGGCGGCCTGCGTCCTGGTGCCCCGGGACCGGCTCCTCCTGGAAACCGACTCCCCCTACATGGCCCCCGTCCCCGAGAGGGGCAGGCCCTGCTCCCCCCTCCTCGTGGGACATACCTATGCGTTCGCGGCTCAGCTCCGGGGCGAGGACGCGTCGGACCTGGCGCGGGCGGTCACGGAGAACACCAGCCGGATCTTCTTCGGGGATCAGTAGCCGGACATTCGTTTCGGGATCGAGAGCAGGACCCGGGTGCCCCTTCCCGGCTCGGATTCCACTTCCACCGAACCGCCGTGGGCTTCCACCACGTTCTTGACGATCAGCATGCCCAGTCCGGTGCCGCCGGCCTTGCTGGAGGAGTAGAAGGGCTCGAAGACGTGGGCCAGGATCTCGGGGCCCATGCCCTCGCCGGTATCCTCAAGGACGAAAACGTTGGCGCCCTCCTCCGGGTAGGCCCTCAAGGTCAGGGTCCCCCCGGGGGACATGGCCTTGCGGGCGTTGTCCGCAACGTTCAGAAGGGCCCGCAGGATCCTCTCCGCATCCAGGAGCAGGGGATCCTCCAGGCGGCAGTCCGAGACGAGCGACAGTCCGGAAGACCGGAAGCGCTCCCGGACGGATTCCTCCACGCGCTTGAAAAGCCAGGAGGCGGTGGTGACCCCCAGGTTCAGCCGGATCTCGCCCCGGGAGTAGTCCAGGAATTCCGACGCCAGGTTTTCCAGGCGGCCCACCTCGGCCAGGGCGTTCCGGACATGTCCCTCCAGTTTTTCCGGCTCGTGGATGGAGAGGATCATGAGCTGAAGCAGGCCCTTGAGCATGGACAGAGGATTCCGGATGTCGTGGAGGATCATGGAGGAGAATTTGCCCAGGGTCGAGAGCCGCTCGTTCCGAAGGCGGTCCGCGTGGACTTCCTCCAATTCGCGGTACGCCGATTCCAGCTCGATGTTCCTCTTCTTGAGGTCCTCCAGGAAGACCTCGTTGGAGGAGCGGAGCATCATGGAGATGGATACCATCACGGACAGGGCGATGGACGAATGGGTGCGGATCAGGTTTCTGAAATCCTCCCGGTACAGGAACAGCACCCGGGCGTTTTCCCGGGCCACCACCGTGGCGGACCGGGGCAGCTCGTCCAGGAGGGCCAGCTCGCCGAAGAAATGCCCCGGGCCGTGGACCCCCAGAAGACTGGGCTGGGCCGCGTGGTAGTCCCTCCAGACCTCCACCCTGCCTTCAAGGACGATATAGCAGCGATCCGCCGTGGCCCCCTCCAGGAAGAGGATGTCCCCCGAGCCGTGCCGCTCCTCGTGGCAGGCGTCCGCCACCAGTCGGATTTCCTTGTCCGAGAGTCCCTTGAAGAAAAAAATCCTGCGAAGGAAATCGAAGTAATCGTTCACCGAGTCCTCAATAAAAAGCCCTCCTTCGCAAGGAGGGCTCCGATTCACCGCTGCAAAAGAATCACCAGGTGTCCGCCATGTCGTCGGGATCCCGATAGTCCTCGGCGAAGAGGTCCGTGACCGCCCGGAGGTCGTCCATATATAGGTAGTAGGTCCCGAAGGACTCCATGGGATCGCACTCGATCTTGAAGCCGACGATCTTGATGCCCATCCGGGAGTTGAAGTGGAAGTTCCGCTGGATGATCCCCGTCTTCCCGTCCATGTTTTGGGGCGGGATAGCCACGGTCAGCTTCTTCCAGCCCTGGAAGTTCAGCTTGCCCACGGTCAGTTCGAAGGGAGTGTTGAAGGCGTCCAGGATCATGAGCTTCAGGACATGGTTCAGGTTGCGGCCGGCGACCCATACGGAGACGGTCTTGCTGATGCCCTCGATCGGGATGGGCTTGTCGGCAAGGATCCGGATCTCGTTGTATCCCCGGCGGAAAAAGTCGGTGCGGACGCCCATTACGAACTTGTCCGCCACCTTGGGGTCGATCCCGACGTAGCGCTCGTCCGCTATGGGCTCGTTGGCCTTGCCGGCCGGGCTTCCCTCGAAGAGCCGGTACTGGATGGCTCCCTCGTCGGGGGATATAAAGGCCTTCCAGAACCCGGCGGCTTCGAACTTGTCCACCGAGACTTCCTTGAGCTTCTGCTGGGCCGTGTCCACGCCGATATCGTTGGGATTCGGATCCCCGACCGCGGTCTGGGCGGAGGCGAAAGCCGCGAGACACAGGGCAAGGGCGATTAGGATGATCTTCTTCATGGCTGTTCTCCCTTATTTCCCCGAGCTCCAGGTCTGCTCGATGAGTTCGGGCGAGGTGAGCGCGTCGCCGTCATACATGTCCTCGTAGGTGTCCGTGAGGACCTTGAGCTGATCGAAGTAGAAATAGATGGCCTTCTTGTGGGCAGGCTCGTCCGCTCCCGCGGGGATGGCCACCACCTCGGTGGGCCGGGTCCAGATCCGGAACTTCACCAGCTTGAGCCCTTCCAGCTTGGGCAGGTACTTCTTGGCCTGGGGAATGTTCGATGGAATGTTGATCCGGAAGTTCTTCCATCCCACGTGGTTCAAATCCCCCATGTAGATGGTATGGACGATGCCCTTGTAGTCCCGGATGAAGGCCTCGACGTAGTAGTTGAAGTTGCCGGACCAGATCCACATGTCCAGCATGGCCACGCGCCCGGGGAGATTGCGCTCCTCGGGTTCGTACTTCACGTCCTCCCCCGACCCGGTCTTCCTCCCCGGGACCACGTCCACCCAGTTGTACTCCTTGCGGTCGAAAAGCATGGCCACGCCAAGGGTCTTGAGCTGGTCCTTGTCCGCGGGATTGTAGCCGTATATGGAGATGGGCCAGGAGTTGACGGAGGCTACCTTGGGGAATTCCGCGGTGGAGAACTTGCTGCCCATCACGAACCAGGGCTGTCCTTCCGGGTCGTCGAAACTGTCGATGACCTTGGATTCCAGGTTGACGGGTTTTTCCTGCGCGAACGCGCCGCCTGCGGACAGGAGGCTAACCAGTATGATCGCAAGGCATATCGATCGGGAGACTCGTCGTTTCATTCGAATGGCTCCTTTTGCCCCATGAGTGAAATACCTGCGGTTGTACGAATTATAGATATCGGTCATTCCTTTGTCAAACAATTTGAAAAAAAGCGGGAGAGCTTTTCACCTCCCTCCGGAACGGGGCTCGATCGTTTCCAGGACTGTCATGGAGCCCGTCCTGCCTTCGTTGAGAGCCTCCCGGAACGCCCCCAGGAGGGTACGGAAGTCCCGGAGCAGGAGTACGTCCGCCGGGACGTCTTCCTGGGGAGGGAGGGCCGACCGCAGAATCGTGTACCGGGGGCCCGGCGCGGCCCCGGCCGGGGCTTTCGCCAGGAGCCGGGCGGACCGGTATCCCGCCGCTCCGGCGTCCACGAACACCGCCTT
>JBGSPT010000187.1:0-8171 GCA_041738475.1 Treponematales bacterium | reverse complement strand
GGCAGGCCGGGAGCCCGGGCTGCGGATGCGAGGATCCCCTCAAGCTCCCGGTACCAGTGGGCCCGGGCGAACCAACCCAGGGCCGCCAGAAACCCGCCCTCCCCGCTCCGGAAATAGTCCCCGTCCATGGACCCCGCGGGCTCGCCCGTGGTGTCGTAGTGCAGGGCCGCGACCAGGGCGCCCCGGGCGGAGTCCAGGCCGTAGGATTCCCGGATATCCGCCGGGACTCTTTTCAGGGGTCCGGCCAGCCCGGAGCCGTCCAGGAATCCGAAGGAAAGGATCCCCCGCGATTCCAAGGCTTCGGAGAGGATCCGTGTGAGAACGGCGTCGGGCTTTGCGTCGGAGTTCAAGGCCGGGGGGCCGGGTCAGCGGAGGGCCTGGGCGGCCTTCCGGGCCTTTTCGATCTTCTGCATCTTGCGGTAGTACTCGGTCTGCTTCTCCACCTCGGTCACGTCGGAGAGCTGGATCTTGTTGTCCGCCACCTTCACCTTGTTGTTCTCCAGGAGCTTGTGCATCACCATGTTGCCCTCCCCGAGGGGGAGGCCCACCATGTTGATCAACTCCTTGGGCCCGAAGTCGAAGGAGTAGGAAGCCCCGGCCTTGAGGGGGACCCGGTTCTTCTCCAGCTGGATAAGGAGGGCGTCGTACATCCGCCCCAGGGGATCCGCGATCAGGGTGTTGGCCAGCTGTTTGTAGATGAACCAGATCCGCTCCGCCAGGAGGGTGGTCAGGCGAGTCACGATCTGGGGCTGGGTCTGGACCATACGCTCGAAGTTGGCCTTGTTGACCGCCAGGAGGTAGGCGTCCTCGAAGGCGATGGCGCTGGCGCTCCGGGGCTTGTTCTCCAGGATGGCCATTTCCCCGAAGATGTCCCCGGTCTTGAGCACCGCCAAGAGGACCTCGTTGTTGTCCACGATCTTGGTGATCTTGATGGAACCCTTCTGGATGATGTAGAGCTCCGACCCCGTCATCCCCTCGGAGAAGACCATCGTGTCCTTGGGGTAGAAGCGGTTGAACTCCTCGTTGGACCCGTCCAGGTAGACCGCCTTGGAGTAGGGGGCGATCTTGGCCATCCGTTCCCGGGCGACCGCCACGTGGGGGCCGTTGGGACAGAATTTCAGGTACTGGTGGTAGGCGTAGAAAGCCTGGTTGTACTGACTCTGCTTGGCGTAATACTCCGCCACCCGGAACAGGTGGGTGGGATCCGCCTCCGCGGTGTTCTTGAGGGTCAGCCGGGTCAGGGCCTCGTCCAGGAAGCGCATGCGCTTGGAGAAGGCCATGATGATCTTCATGGCCACGGGGGTGTTCTTTTCTATGAGGGTACCGTACTGCTCCCGGGCCACGGATATGAGGATGCAGTCGGTCACGGCCTGGGCGGTCTCGATGTGGCTGTGGTTGGACATGGTGGACACGACGCCGAAGAAATCGCCGGGGCCGTAGATGTTGCCCCCCTCTTCCTCCACCACCTCCACGTCCTTGGACACCCGGACCTTGCCCTGGCGGATGATGTAGAAGCGGTCGGCGTTCTGCTTGCCTTCCACCACAATATATGAGTCTTTTTTAAAGCTTACGAATGTCAGCTGGAGAGGATTGTCCATCCCGCCTTCCGTATGACCGAGCTGTCTCGGATCAAGTATAGATACCCCCGTTTACGCTGTCAATCGCGTCCGCCCGCCGAGGAGCTTTCCACGAACCAACCACGGAGGTCACGGGAACAAGTCCCTGGAACCAGAAGAAGGACAGGATGACAGGATTAAGACCGGATCAACAGGATAATGCTAAACTGAGCGGACACCCGACTTCGTCGGCTTAACTCCCAATTTCTTATCCTGTATATCCTTCTTCAATCCTGTTATCCTGTCTGGCTCTTTCAAATAGAGGTTTTTCTAGGCCTCCGCGGGGGCCGGGAAGCGCTTGGTGAGCCCCAGGACCTTCTCCGCCACGGCTTTGAGCAACTTCTCGTCCCCCTTGGACTTGAGGACCTCCACGATGAACCCGGCGATCTCGCGCATCTCGGCCTCCTTCATGCCCCGGGTGGTCACGGCGGGGCTTCCCACCCGGATGCCCGAGGTGATGAAGGGGCTCTTCTGGTCGAAGGGTATGCCGTTCTTGTTGACCGTGATGTTGGCGGCGTCCAGCCAGGTCTCCGCCTCCTTGCCCGTGATGCCCAGGGGGGTGAGATCCACCAGCATCAAGTGGTTATCCGTGCCGCCGGACACGATCCGGGCCCCGCCCTCCGCGAGGGAGGAGGCCAGGACCTTCGCGTTGGCCACTACCTGCCGGATGTAGTCCTTGAAGGAGGGCTCCAGGGCTTCCTTGAAGGCCACGGCCTTGCCCGCGATCACGTGCATGAGGGGTCCGCCCTGGATGCCCGGCATGACCATGCCGTCCAGGACCTCGGACCACTGCTTGGGCCGGCCGCTCTTGGGCGCCACGGCTCCGATAGTGTTCTCCCGGTCCTTCCCGATCAGGATCAGGCCTCCCCGGGGACCCCGGAGGGTCTTGTGGGTGGTGGAGGTGGTGAAATCCGCCAAGGCCACGGGGGAGGGATGGTATCCCGCGGCCACGAGCCCCGCGATGTGGGCCATGTCCACCATCAGGAAGGCCCCGACCTCGTCGGCGACGGCCCGGAACTTCTGGAAATCCAGGACCCGGGAATAGGCGGAGGCGCCGGCTATGATGAGCCTGGGCTTGGACTCCCGGGCGATCCGGGCCAGCTCGTCGTAGTCGATGGTCTCGGTGTCCGGGTTCACCCCGTAGCGGACGACCTTGTACTGCCTGCCGGAGAAGGATACGGGGGCTCCGTGGGTCAGGTGCCCTCCGTGGGCGAGGTCCATGCCCAGGATCACGTCCCCGTGGTTCAAGGCCGCGTAGAGGACCCCCATGTTGGCCTGGCTGCCGGAATGGGGCTGTACGTTGGCGTGGTCCGCACCGAAGAGGGCCTTGGCCCGATCGCGGGCCAGGTTCTCGGCCATGTCCACGAACTCGCAGCCGCCGTAATAGCGTTTACCGGGGTAGCCCTCGGCGTACTTGTTGGTGAGTACGGACCCGACGGCTTCCATCACCGCGGGGCTCGTGTAGTTCTCGCTGGCGATGAGCTCCAGCTTTTCCCTCTGGCGCTTCCGCTCCAGACTCATGGCCTTCCAAAGCTCGGGATCGTACGATTCGATATGGGACATGTGTACTCCTTTTATCGGGACCGCACGACCGGGACGAAACCGCGGTCAGTACACTCCCGTTACTTCCAGATCGCTCCAGAAGGAGCTGTAAGCCTCCAGCCTGCCGGAAGCCTCCTCGTAGAGGTCCTGTAGTGCGAACTGCCTCTCCTTGACGGCGGTCCGGCCTCCGGGGGTCATAGGCGACAGCTCCACGACACCCCGGGAAATCACCAGCCGCCGGTTGTCCAGGTTCCCGAAATACTTGGACCGGTCCTCCAAGGGAGCCTCGAATCCCGGGATTTCCGCCCCCGATCCCAGGACCGGGTCCACGGGCACCCAGCCCAGGCCGTACAGATAATACTCCGTCCAGAAGTGGCGGACCGCAGTCCGATCGTTCCCGATCAGGAAGCCGGAAACCGGCAGGGCCGGAACCCCGGCCGCCCGGAGCAGGGCGCAGTAGAGCAGGGCCATGGAATAGGCGTCCGCCGACTTGTCCTTCCAGGCGTCCAGGGGGGACTCGTGGACATGGTCCGCCGTGTACTTCACTTCCCGGAGGAGCATAGAATACAACGTTTCCGCGATCCTGTGGGGATTTCTCTCCCTGCCGATCGCCTTTTTTACCGCCCCGGCCAAAGCGGGGTCCCCGGAGGGAACGCGTCCGTCCGGAACGGTGTACCGGGCGTACAGGGCCGGGGCCGGCTCCGGAGGCTGACGGACCGAGTCGGCACGGATGTCCGTGCTGACCGCGTAGACCTGGGCAATGAAGCTCTGGGACACGGTGACGGGAACGTCCGTCCGAAGATCCCGGAGCCGGTAGATCGCCACGCCCCGGTAGTCCGGGACCATGGGAACATGGGACTGGGAAAGCACCCGGACGCCCCGCTGGTTCGCGGATTCCGCGGGCCGGGGAATCCACAGGTAGAGCTCGTTCTCCCCGGCGGCTTTCACTTTGGTCAGGCTCACGAAGTAGGAGACGGCGTAGGTTCTCCGGTCATGGAACACCTTGGTTCCAGGCCCCCCTTCCACCCGGAAGAAGACCGCGTCGCTGGCGCCTTTTTCCGTGACGACCCGGACGCCTCCGGAGGCGGCCCCGTCGGGCACCCGCACCCGGATCTCCTTGTCCGTCCAGGACTCGTAGGCCAGGGACAGGTCCTCCGCCCGGGCAAAGGCCGACGCCTGCTCGGGGCCGGGGCTGGAAAAGCCGGCGTCCCCGGTCCAGGCGAACTCAACCCGGCCTTCCCCCCGGTTGGCACCGAAGTTGAGCCCGGATATCGTGAGCAGAGAGCCCACGGTCCCCTGGGCGGAGGACAGGCCCTCGACGGAGGGTCCCGACTTCGAGGCCAGGAGCCCCTGGGGGCGGAGGGGCAGGCGGTCCCTGTTCATGAACAGCCTGGGCCGGCTGCGGCCGCTCTTCGTCTGGACGTAGACCAGCCCCGAGCTTACGGTCACCGGGACCCGGAGCTCCACCAGCTTGTCGCTCCAGGAAAGGTAGGAGGAGGCCGTAGGCGCCACGTCCGCGATCTCGACCCGGCTCTCGCCCCTCTCGGTTCCGAAGTTCCGGCCCACGACCCGCACGATCCCACCGGGCTCCCCGATGGAGGGGTCCAGGGCGACTATCACGGGCCGGGACCGCTCCCGAAGCCAAAGGTTCAGGGCGATCCCCGCTCCGGCGGCCAGAACGCCCGCGAGGACAAAGGTGACAAGGCGCATGCGGCGCTTCCTGTCGAGGCCGGCCGGGACGGGCTTGCTCATGGAGTCTTGGGAGGATCGGAAACCGGAGCCGCCGGGGCGGCCTGCACGTAGGGCTGGACGACGATGACCACCCGGAGAGGAGCCCTGCCCTTCCCTTCCCCGAGAGGATAGAAGGCCACGGGTTCCCCGAAGGCGATTTTCAGGGTATTGAGGGCCGTATGGTAGTGGATGGAATCCTTGTCCTTGATCCAGACCTGGGCCTGGGTCAGGAGCATGAGGCCTTCGGGCCCCTGGTACGGGGTGACGTGGATGAGCACGACCAGGGATTCCCCGACCAGCTTGACGGATACCGCGGAGCCCGGGAGGGTGGACTTGACTTCCTTGGCCTCCCAGGCGGGCGCCGAGGGGCTTTCGGGAACCTGGGTATGGACCGTTACGGTAAGGGCCTTGTCCTGGAGGGCCTCCGGGATGGAGGGTGCCTGCTGTGCGGATGCGGTGGATACGGCAACGCTCAGGGCCAGCATCGCCATGCCCGGAAAAGCGCTCCAGGCCTGCCGGGGCCGGGGAAAGGTCATTTTCCGCCCTCTTGGATCATGGGTGCCAAGTCGGGAGCCTTCATGAAGACCGGCTTGCCGAAGGACTCCAGGCCAGCCCCGGGGGGCAGTTGGACCGTGACGGTTATCCGGGAATCCTGGGATTCCAGGAACTGGAGCACCGATTCCATGGCCGAAGCCTGGTTGGCCGAGGGGGTCAGTTCCGAGGCCGCGAAGATGGCCATCCTCAAGGCGGAGTTCTCCCGACGGGAGGTGACGACCAGGGTGGACAGGATCGCGAATGCCAGCATGGCCGCTGCGGCCACGGGAAGGGGTACGGCGAACCGGGCCCGCCACAGGGGCTCGGGCCGGCTGCGGCCCGACTCGATCAGCCGGGTCCAGACCGCCTCCCGGGCGGGTTCCGGATCGGGGCCCGCGGATCCGGCAAGCCCCTCCGATACGGATCGGTGGGCCCGGACGATCCTGGAACAGGCTTCGCAGGACTCAAGATGCTTCAGAACCTTCTCGTTCCACGGGGACGGGACCTCCCCGTCCGCGAACGCGGAAAGAATCTGGCGGTCAGGACACATCCCGGTCACCCTCCCGGAACAGGGAAAGGAGCGCTTCCCGGGCTCGGAATACCCGGACCTTCACGTTCCCCTCGCTGATACCCATTACCCTTCCGATTTCCTTGTAGTTCAGCAGACCGTATTCCTTCAGGATCAACACCATTCGGAGATTCTCCGGAAGCCTCTCGAGCTTTTCCCTCACCTCTTCCGCGGTGAAGCTCCGAAGGGTCTCGTCCTCGGCGGACGTGGATTCCTCGTCGGATTCACGGAAGTAGCGTTCGTACGCCCGCGCTTCCCTCCCCTTCCTCTTGGCCCAATTGAGGGCGTTATTCTTCACCACCCGGATCAGCCAGTACTTCGCGTCGTCCTGGGTGGGGAAGGGAAGGTTCTTCTGCATCAGCCGTTCGAAGGAATCCTGCACCACGTCCTGGGCCGCCTCCTCCGAACCGGTTATACGATAGGCGATCCGGTACAGAAGGGTGAACGCGGCGTCGTAGAGCGCGCGGATCCGCTCCGGGCCGAAGCCTTCCTCCCTGTTAAACAAAGCCCCGCTCACGATCGTTACAGGGCCTTCACGAGAGTTTCCAGGTGGTGCCGGCGGGACCGTCCGTCAGAAGGACGCCCTTCGCCTCCAGCTCGTTCCGGATCGCGTCCGCCCGGGCCCAGTCCTTGGCCTTCTTGGCCTCGGCCCGTTCCGCGATCCTGAGTTCTATCTCCGCGGCCAGCTCGGGGGAGGCCTTCTTCTCCTCCGGCACGGCGGCCGCGGCCTCACGGAGATCCAGGCCCAGGACCCGGTCCATGTCGAAGGCCCCGGCCAGGGCTTCCGCGGGGGAGACCTCCGGATCCCGGAGAAGCCCCCAGAGATCCGCCAGGGCTCGGGGGACCGCCAGATCTTCGGCCAGATGATCCGCGAATGCGTCCAGCCAGACCCGGGTCCTGCCCCCGGCGGGGAGGACCGGAGCCGGCTCGGCCTGGGACCGGAGGGTCCGCAGGCGCTCGCCCAGGGAGCGGCGGGATGCCCGGGCGGAGTCCAGGGCCTTCAAGGAGAATTGGAGCTGGGACCGGTAGTGGCCGCTCAGGCAGAAGTACCGGTAATCCAGAGGCTCGTACCCGGCGTCCACCAGGGACTGGAGGGTCAGGAAGCCCCCGGCAGACTTGGACATCTTCCCCTTGTCCATCACCAGGAACTCCCCGTGGAGCCAGTACTTGACCCAGGGCTTCCCCGTGGCGGACTCGGACTGGGCGATCTCGTTGGTGTGGTGGATGGGGATATGGTCGATTCCGCCAGCGTGGATGTCGATACTCTCCCCCAGGTACTTCATGCTCATGGCGGAGCACTCGATATGCCAGCCCGGATACCCGGTGCCCCAGGGGGCTGTCCCAGACCAGTGCCTGGTTCTCGAACTTGCCCTTGGTGAACCAGAGGACGAAATCGTAGGGGTTGCGCTTGTTGGCGTCCACCTCGATCCGGGCGCCGGCCTTGAGGTCCTCCAGGTTGAGGAGGGCGAGCCGGCCGTAGCCGGGGAATTTGGATACGTCGAAGTAGAGGTTGCCCCCGGCGAAATACGTATATCCCCCGGCCTCGATCCGCTTGATGAGGTCGATCATGTCGCCGACGTGTTCGGTGGCCTTGCAGACCACCTCGGGACGAAGGATGTTGAGGCGTCCGGTGTCCCGGAAAAAGGCGTCCGTATAGAACCGAGCCACCTCAAGAACGCTCTCGCCGCGCTCCCGGGCGCTCTTGACCATCTTGTCGTCCCCGGAATCGTCGTCCCCGGTCAGGTGCCCGACGTCGGTGATGTTCATCACGTGCCGGACTTCGTAGCCGAGATACCGGAGGGTCCGGGACAGGGTGTCCTCGAATACGTACATGCGGAGGTTTCCGATGTGGGCGAAGTTGTAGACCGTCGGGCCGCAGCCGTAGAAGCCGACCTTACCGGGATGTACGGGTCGGAACTCCTGAAGTTCCCTGCCGAGGGTGTTGTAGAGCCGGATCGGGTGCACGGGGGAGCCTCCTGGCGGCGCCGGGAACGGCCTCGTTGCGGGCCGTGAACGAATTCCTGTACAATTCTGGACATGTCTACGGTACGGGAATTCCTGGAAAAAATCAAGTTCGCCGACCCGGTGAGCTACGACGAGCCCCTTTCCCTGCGCACCACCTTCCGGATCGGGGGCCCCGCGGACGCGGTGGCCGAGCCGCGGACCCGGGAAGCCCTGGC
>JBGSPT010000181.1:0-23268 GCA_041738475.1 Treponematales bacterium | reverse complement strand
GAGACCGCGGAGCGGTCCGCCGGGCTGTTCCGCGACCGGACGGGCCGGTCCGCAGGGGAAAGCCCCGCCTGGACCGGGGACCGGAAGCCCCGGATCCTTTCCTTCGGCAGGCTCGTCCGGGAAGTCCGGTCCTCCGGAAGCGCTTTCTTCGAGGATGTCCGGAAGGAGGCGGAGGGGAGGATCCGAAGGGGGGAACCCCTGTTCCGCGCGGTCTGGTCCTTCGTAGACGAACTGGCGGGAAGTCTGGGAGAAAACAGGCCCCTGGTCGTGACGGGATTCCTGCCTCCCTACTACCCCAGCGTATCCCACCGGGACCGGCCGGACTTCGATGCCGCGGTCCGCTCCCTGGCCGCCCATCTCTCCCGCAGGGCGAACGCGCTCTGGGGCCAGGACTACGAGCTTGAATCCTACTTCACCGGAATCTCCGACCTGAGCTACTCTTCCGTCCCGGATCCCGAGGGGATCGAGTCCCTGATCCGGTCGGAGATGCCCCTCTACGGGGACGCTTATTCCATCCCCTTCCGGCGTATAGCCGAGATCTCGATGCCCTGCATGAACATCGGTCCCTGGGGCAAGGATTTCCACAAGAAGACCGAACGGGTGTCCCGGGAGGACCTCACGGTACGCACGCCGGTCCTGCTGGCCGAGGCAGTACGCCGGGTCCTGGATCCCGCGGGCGCCTGAAACGCCTGGCGGGGTGAGGAAACGCTGCAAGTTATTTAACGCCCTGCCCGATCCCGCGGCTAGGAGGGTTCCATGTACCGAAACGCGATAGTGCGCAGGCCCGCCCGATCCCTGATCTCGGGCATAAGCTCCTCTCCCCACCTGGGCGTTCCGGACTATGATCGGGCCCTGCGCCAGCACGACGACTACATTCGGGCCCTGGAAGCCTGCGGGGTTTCCGTGACCGTCCTTGAAGCCCTGGAGGAGTACCCGGATTCCTGTTTCGTGGAGGACACGGCGGTCTGTTTTCCGGACCGGGCGGTGCTGACAAATCCCGGCGCCCCCTCCAGGAAGGGAGAGGTCGAGGACATGGAACGCGCCCTGCGATCTTTCTTTGCCCCGGACAGTCTTTTCCGCATCCGGGCACCCGGCACCCTGGAGGGAGGGGACGTCCTGTCGGCCCCGGGGGAAGTCTTCGTGGGTCTTTCCGGCAGGACGAACCGGGAGGGAGCGGTACAGTTCCTGAACCTGCTCCGGGACTGGGGCATTCCGGGCCAGGCGGTTCCCGTGACCGGGGTCCTCCATCTCAAGACGGGGGTGACCTATCTGGAAGGCGGCCGTCTTTTGGTGACCGAGGAGTTTGCGGAGTATCCGCCCTTCCGGGCCTTCGAGAAGGTCCCGGTGCCGGACGCGGAAGCCTACGCCTCGAACTGCATCTGGATGAACGGGAAGGTGATCGTACCCGCGGGCTTTACCGGGGTCCGGAAGGCCGTGGAAGCCCTGGGCTACCCCGTCCTTTCGGTGGACACCTCGGAGTACCGGAAGATCGACGGCGGCCTCACCTGTCTGTCCCTTCGATTCTGATCCTGTCGTATCCCCGGAACCGGGCGCGCCCGCGGGTCCGGGCGCATTCCACCTGGATTTCCTGCATCCGCCGGAACGCCTTCAGCAGGCGATCGGGATCGGGATATTCGTCCAGGCCCGCGGCGTCCAGGGCGGCGAGCAGTTCGTGCACGGCCTCCAGTGTGGACAGGCACTCCCGCCGGGGCTGGCGCTTGATGACCCAGCGGCTGGGCTCCCGGGGGGTGAACATGACCCGGGGGAGCCGGCTCAGGCCGGGGCTCTCCCGGAGGACGGTCCGCGAACAGGACCAGGTCGCGTCCACCAGGAAAACCGTAAGCCTGCGGCCCGCGAGCGAGTCCGCCGGGAATTCCCGCTCCGACAGGTTCCAGGCCCCGGGCCCGGGATAGAGGAGGACCGAATAGGAGCCCGGATCTTCCAGGAGCTCACGCACCCGCGGATGGTCGTCGAACCTCAGGCCCGGAAGGATCTCGCAGTTCCGCAGGTTCAGGCTCGTGAGCCTGCCGGTCCCGGTCTTCTGGCGCTTCCATTCCTTGGGGTGGGTCAAAAGGACGATCCGGGTACGGGTCTCCATCGGAGGAGCCGCGGGGCACTGGCATGTCTGGAGGGGTCGGCGGCAGGCCGGGCAGACTTCTCGGGGCATGGGGGCCAGTATACCCGGGCCCGGGGACGGGCGGATAGGAGGGCACCGGTCCCGGCCGGCGGGATTCGCATATCCGGACAGGATGGGGTATACTGTTTCATCATGAGAAACATGCCAAATCGTAGAACCGCTCAGTATGGAGCCGGCGGAAGGATCCCTTCATGAACCGGGACATGGAACTCGTGCCGGGATTCTACTCCGAAACCGACGACACCCTGGATCTGGAATTGGAGCCCATGGATGGGATCGAACGTGGAGCCGTGATCCGGATGTCCGGATACCTGGACGGCTTCAACGTGGGTTTTTTTTCCAAGCGGGTGGAAAAGGTCATAGACCGGGGATTCCTCTTCCTGTCCTTTGACCTGGAGAACGTCACCTACATCTCCTCCCGGGGAATCGGGGCGTTCACCTCGTTCCTGAAGATGCTGAAGAGCCGGGGAGGGACCGTGCACCTGCACGCGGTCCGGCCCAAGGTTCTGGAGGTGTTCCGGATTCTTGGATTCCTGGAGTACTTCAACATCGGGAAGACACGGGAGGAAGCCGCCCGGGCTTTCCGGAACGGCGGAGCTGCGGCATTTCCCCTTCGGGTAGCCTGTCCCGTCTGCGGGAAAGCCCTGCGGGCACCCGGGGCGGGGAGGGGCCGCTGCCCCGCCTGCAAGTGCCTCCTGGCCATCGACTCCTGCGGAAGGGTGACCCGGAGCCGGGATACCTCCTAGTCTTTGGTTTCTCGGATATCCACCACCTCGACCCCGGCCTTGGAGAAGGCGGACGAGACGGCCTTCTTGGTGAGGTCCTGGACCTTGAGGGTCATGTTCCAGTAATCCCCGGGTACGCCCTGGGCTTCGGAAACGCCGAGCCCGACGATGTCTCCTCCCGCGGAGGAGACGATGCCGGAGATCTTCGCGAAGGTCCCCTTGGCTCCGGGAATCTGGACGGTCACCCGCACTCCGGATCTCCGGCCTCCCAGGAGCTGCAGCAGGGCCCGGAAAATGTCCGTCTCGGTCACGATTCCCGCCAGCTTGGGGCCCTTCATGACCGGGATTCCGCCGATTTTCCTGTCCGCCATGATCCGGGCGGCTTCCTCCACGGGAAGGTCCTCCGTGATGGTCACGACCTTTTTGGTCATCACGTGGGCCACGGTGATCTTGGCTATGAGGGAATTGATCTCGAATACGCTGAGGGAGGTTGCGGGGGACGGGGACGCGTAGAGCAGGTCCTGATCGGAGACGATGCCGACCAGCTTGCCCGTCTTGTCTAGGACGGGCAGGCGGCGGACCTTCTTCTGACGCATCAGGGCCAGGGCGTCGGGCACGGATGTCTCCGGGGACGTGGTCAGGGGGTTCTTGGTCATGAGTTCCTGGACGAGCATGGGAGCCTCCTTGTCGGCCGTTCATATCGTTTCGGAATCCGCTGGCGGGGAATTCCCGCTCCGGATACACTTGCCTCTTGAATCCAGTATAAGATACTGAAAGGACGATATGAAGGCTAATGCGAAACCTTCGCTTCGGATAGGGGCGTTCTGTCTGCTGGCGGCGCTGTTACCGTTCCGGGGGGTCACGGAAGCGCCGAAGGCTTCCGTACTCCTGGAATACTACGGCGAGATCGGCTGTTCCCACTGTGACGCCTTCGAGGAAGAGATCCTTCCCGCGGCGGCCGCCCTCGCCGGAGCGGCGGTGGAGCTTCTCCAGATAGACATCCTGGCCGCCGAGGGGTACGAGCGGTGCCGGGCGCGGCTGGCGGAGTTCGGCCAGGAATTCCTGATTTTCCCGGTCCTGGTGATCGGGAACAACGCCTACCAGGGGAACTCGGCGATCGAAGAAAACCTGGTCCCGGAGCTGGAGTACTTCGTCCGGGAGGGCGTGTACCGTCCGCGGGTCCCGCCGGCCGAAGGTTCCCCGGTTTCGCCGGGTATACGCCTGGGTTTTTTGCCCATTCTATTAGCGGGCCTGGTAGACGGGATCAATCCCTGCGCCTTCGCGACGCTGTTGTTTTTTCTTTCCTTCATAAGCCTGGGCGGAGCCGGCCGAGGCCGGATAGCCGGGATAGGCCTGCTCTTCGCGGCGGGGGTCTTCCTGGCTTACCTTCTTTTGGGCATGGGTCTGTTCAACCTGCTGAGATCCGGTATCCGCATGGCGGGATTCCGATCGGCCCTGAGGATCCTGGTCACCGTGTTGACGGTTTCCTTCTGCGTCCTGACCCTTCGGGATTTAATCCTGCTCCGCCGGGGGAAAGCCTCGGACATGGAGTGGGGTCTTCCGGACGCCCTGCGGAACAGGATCCACTCCGCCATACGGAGCGGAGCCCGGAGCGCCGTCCTGCCCGTCGGCGTCTTCGCGACCGGGCTCGTGGTCGCGGTCCTGGAGTTGGCCTGCACGGGGCAGGTGTATTTCCCGACCCTCTCCTATATGGTCCAGACCGATTCGGGCTGGCTCGGCATCGGAAGCCTTCTGTTGTATAACCTCGCCTTCATCCTGCCCCTCCTGGCCGTGCTGGCCTTGATCCTGCTGGGCGTTCGGCAGGAACGGATACGCCGGTTTTTCCAAAGCCGGATCGCCCTGGCCAAGATCCTGCTGGCTCTAACCTTCGCGGCCTTGGCCGTCCTGGTCTGGGTCCTTTAAGGCGGGCGGTTTTCCTTGACAGCCCGGGCTTCGAAGACTAGCCTTCATCGCAAGGCCGCCTGCTCGGGACCTATCTGCACGCAAACCTCGATCGATCTAGGGGAATGGAACGCGAAACGATGGAAAAAGGCGTTGAAGTCCAGAACATCCTGAAATCCCTGGAGCCCGACGAGGTCTCTCCCGACTCGCGCCCGGACGACTCCATCTTCACCCAGCTTCTCGAGCGCATCGTGCAGGGCTATTCCCTGCACATCGAGTCCGGGGCGGAGGAGTCGGACAGTCTCGAGATCCTCCTGGACGGCGTATCCGACTCGGTCCTGATCGTCACCCCATCCGGTTCCATCCTGGACGCCAACCAGGCCTTCTATCGTACCTTCGGATACGGCAGGGAGGAGCTCCCGGGTTCCGAGGTCTTCGCCCTGCTCCCCGCCGGCCACCGGGACGTGTTCCGGCAAAAGTTCACGGCCTTCGGACTCCATGAGGAGGAGCGACATTCCGCGTCCTCGGACGACATCATGGCGTTCCGGGGCCTGCGCAGGGACGGGACGATCCTGACCCTGGACTGCCTCCTGACCTCGATCCGATGCGGCGGGAAGCCCGCGGTCCTGATGCTGATCCGGGACCTCTCCTTCGACCACGCCCTGTTCGAACAGCTCAAGGAGACCAAGGACCACTACGTGGCCCTCTCGGAGACCATCACCGAGGCGATCTTCCGGCTGGACGACGGGTTCACCATCATCTTCGCGAACTCCGGAGTCAAGAACACCTTCGGATTCGAGCGGGAAGAGGTGGTGGGCAAGCCCTTCCATTCGCTCTTTCCCCCCGAGGTCTTCGCCAAGCACGAGGGGGAGTTCAAGAAATACTTTTTCGTCGACGACGCGGACCGCCTGTCCCTGGGGCTCAAGCGGACCCTGGAGATCCTGGGAGCCACGAAAAACCGGGGCGTCGCGCCCATGGAGATGTCCTTCGGCAACTCCAAGGACTACAAGGGGCGGACCCTGACCTGCGTGATCCGGGACATCACCCAGAGGAAGACTCTGGAGCGCCGGCTACGGCATCTGGCCTATCACGATAAGCTCACGGGATTGGGCAACCGGGACCTGTTCAACGAGGACATGAAGGTGATCCTGGATTCCGTCGAGGACGATCCCGGGTGGAAAGGCGCGGTTCTCTTCCTGGACCTGGACGGTTTCAAGCGGGTGAACGATACCCTGGGTCATTCGGCTGGGGACGAGCTGCTCATCGAGACGGCGCGCCGCCTGCGGGTCTGTCTCCGGGATCGGGATGCCGCCTACCGGTTCGGGGGCGACGAGTTCGTGGTCGTCCTGGGGGGCATCAAGGAGTCCGGCGACGCGTCCCTCGTGGCGGAACGCATCCTGTCCACGGTCGGAAATCCCTACATCCTAAGGACCAAGGGCAAGAACGCCGGCGGAAAGGTGAGCGTCGGGGTGTCCATCGGCATCGCCGTCCTCCCGGAGTACGGAGGGACCCTGGAGGAGGCAACCCGCAACGCCGACATCGCCATGTACTGCTCCAAGGAGGCGGGGAAAAACCGCTATACCCTGTACGACCCGATCATCACCGCCAAGGCTACGGAACACTGGAAGATGGAGCAGGAGCTGTCCGCCGCCATGACCTCCGGGGGCCTCAGCCTGGCATACCAGCCCATCGTGGGACCCGACGGCCGGGTGCGGGGGATGGAGGCTCTTCTGCGTTGGCGCAGGCCCGACGGCAGGACGGTTTCCCCCGGGGATTTCATACCCCTGGCTGAGGCCAACGGAACCATCATCGCCCTGGGAGAATGGGCTCTCCGCAAGGCCTGCTACGACACCCGAAGGCTGCACGCCCGGGGATACTCGGACGTCTTCGTGTCGGTCAACCTCTCGGGACGCCACTTCGACCAGCCGAACCTGGTTCCGACCCTGGCGGACATCGTCCGGCGTTCGGGGCTTCCGCCGGGAGCCCTGTGCATAGAGGTGACGGAAACCGCGGTCATGAAGAACACCCAGGACGCCATCGAGCGGATCAAGGAGATCAAGAGGCTTTTGCCGGGAATCCGGTTCATGATCGACGACTTCGGCACGGGGTATTCCTCCCTGGCCTACCTGTCCCGGCTGCCCGTGGACGCCCTGAAGATCGACATCTCCTTCGTGACCCACCTGGCGGAACCCCAGAACGAGAAGATAGTCAACGCCATCCTGAGCCTGGCCCGGAACCTCCAGCTGGATACGATAGCCGAAGGGATCGAGACCCGCGACGAATGGCAGTATTTCGCCCGCAGGAAGTGCGGCGCCATGCAGGGGTATTACATCCTGCGGCCGTCTTCCCTGGGAATGGTGGCCGCCCTGATCGAGCGGCAGGCTCGGGGGGCAATTCAGGCCGTCGATACGGCCTCGGGGAGGTCTTCATGATTGTCGTCCGATTCCATCTTCACAGAACTCTAGCGGCCCTGCTGATTCTGGCTGTCGCGGCCGGCGCCGTCTCCGCCCAGTCCCCCCTCTCCTTCGACCTGAGCCTGGCGCCGAACACCTCGGGTACCCTGGAAGGTTCCGCCTCCCTGCGCCTGAAGTGGGCCTCCTTCGGGGAGTCGGGCCTCCAGTTCTCGGCCTCGAGCTTCCTGGAGGAATACCCCGAGGGAGGGGGCACCACCACGGTCATCCAGTCCCGGAAAACCCTGGACCTCGAAGTCTTCCGCCTGCCCTCGGACGTCTTGGCCCTGGGATTCGGCGGATCCGGCCGGGTCTCCCTGAGCCCCGTGGCCCTGGTCAACGGGGTGATCCTGGACGAGGACAAGTACGGACAGGGGACGGTGCCCGCCGCCTACGTCTATTTCGTCGAACAGCGTTCGATGTGGGCCAAGCCCCTCCTGGGGGCGGACCTGAACATCGTTCTCGGTTCTTTGGCCGCGGAGGTCTACTACCGGACCTCCTGGCCCTTCACCCTCAAGGAGTACCTTGAAGGAACCGCCAATTACTCGACCGACGGGGCAACTCCCTTCTCCGTCTGGGACGAGGGTTTCGAAACCCGGCTGGGAGGCACGGTGTCCTTCCGGCCCGCGCCGGGCTGGACGATCCGGGGCGGGGTGGACTGGATCCGGCATATCGGGTATTCGGTCGCGGTTGCCGGAGGCATCGCTACGGACTTCGTCTATGAAAGCCGGAGCCTGGAAGGTTCCCTGACCCTGACCTTCCCAATGGGCGAGCGGCGGCCCATGGTCGGTGTGGCCTATGCCTACGACGCCTTCCTGCCTGTGGACGCGATCTACGACCAGAAGTCCTACACCAACGGCCGCATCCGCTTCCTCCTGGGCCTGGAGCTCTGAGGCGGGGAGACCGGGGAAACCCGTAACCATCCGGCGCTATTAGTACTATTTGGCAATCAATATGCCGGAGGCATTTGGAGTTCGAATTCCGCCTGCATTGTCCGCAGGCCGCGGAGGATATGCGCGATGCCCCTCCGACGCTCTTCTGCCGGATGAGACCAGAATCTACTTCATCGATTCTTGGTAAGAACGATTCCGTCGAAAGGTGCCAGGGTCAATTCTCGTACGGGAGATCCGTCGTTGTAGCGGGCCTCGGACTCCACGAGAACGGCATCCGCATAAAGGACCCCGGAGCTTCCGTTCCGAAGGCGAAGCAGAGGTCGGGCTCCTTTTCTCAGCTGTGTCTTCGCCACGGTAACCCATGCGTCGCCTCCCACGGTCTGATCCAAGGTTAGCGAGGACACGACCGTGCCTTTCTGGACCACTTCGTAGATTGCCGAACGCGTCCAGCCGGACTGGTCGGGTGCAGCCGTCCACCAGACCTTGATGGTGTATGTACCATCCTCGGGTACCCCGAGGTCCCATTCGGCGGTCGCTCCCTTTTCGGACGACTCCCGGCTGGTCTTGCCCCAATTGTGATAAAACGGTCCATCGACCTTCCAGGCCGGGGTGTCATGGCACGCTTCATTCCACCGTCCCGAGAGGGCAAGATCCGGACTCCCGTCATCGATGATGTATTGCCATCGAGGTGCTTGATCACCTCTCAGTCGCGAGTAGCCTGCGGGAAGGGTGATGGTCCTGGACAGCGCCGTGCCATTCACGAGCGCCGAGCCATGTTCGAAATCGCGGCGCCAGACTTCGGGAGCTATCTCCTTCATCGAGATATCGTCGAACCACACGGCTGGGCTATCCCCACCGAGGAAGAATTGGAGCCCCGCGTCGGTCCTCGAACCGGTAGACTCGAATTGGAACCTATAGGCTTTCCAGTCCCTATCCAGCGAAACCTTGCGCCAGAATCCGAGGTTTTCCCATTCACCGGCCCGACGCTGGACGCTGACGTCGATGGTCCTTGGCGCTTCCGCCCGTGCACGAAACGCTATTTCGTAGCTGTTCCCGGCTTTGAGGCTGATACCATCCTGATAGAGATTTGTTCGGTGCGACTCGCCGTTTCCCCTGGCTTTGATCCGGACTGCGATGGACCTCGAGCCCGAGCCACCCGCGCGGGCGTCCTCAAGAACCGTCGCCGCCGAAGCGCCGACCGAGGCATCGGCATTCAGCACCCAGGGTGCGGCGCCTTTCCCTTCGAAATCCCCGTTTGACGCGAGCTGCTTCGAACTCGTAGATTCCAGTGCGCGATAGGAAGGTCCGAGCGCCTTTCCAAGTTCCGCGTCGAATTCGTCGTACCACCAGTCGAGACAATATAGAACATCGCTGAAGTGCCGCTCGAAATAGCCATCGTTCATAAGGGCCGCGGTCAATCCGAATCGCATGGCGGGATACCAGGTGCGGGCAAAGTCGAGCACGCCTTCGGGAATCCCGCGCCGCGCCGCCTCCCAGGATCCGTACACGCCGTAGCCGTAGCCGAGTTGATTGGGAGCGCCGGCGTCGATGACGCTTACCCCGGGTTTCCTTCCGGCCCCGAACCAGCTGTCATAGAGCTCCCGGAGGGAGGCGAAGGACTGAAGCCCTTCGATGACATTGACCGTCCTGAACGCTATATTATCCCCGTTGAAATAGGGTAGTAAATCCGAGTAGGCCTCTTGTTCGAGGTGGCCGGACATGATGGCCGCCGGTTCTAGCTCCTTGAATCTCGCCGCGATCCCGATTATTCCGGACTTCCAGGCGCGAGCGAAGGCCGCCGGATCATCGGGCTTGCCATCGTTGTCGGCATCCACGGTAAAAGGCCGTCCATAGGAGTCTCTATGCGGACCGAATTCCGTGTTGAAGCTGTCGAAGAAGGCACCATCGAATAGATAGTCGCTGTCAGAGAGGATCTTCTGGATTCTGCGCGCGTTGTATTCCACGACCTCCGGATTGGTCACGTTAAGTCGAAAGGAGCCGGGCCATAGACAGATGCGCCGCCCTTCGGTGTCTTTCAGGTACCAGGACTTCGGTACCTCCGGTTCGTATTCGAAGTGTTCGAGGGGTTGGATGGTCGCCAGGATGAAGAGATTCGGATTCTCCTGGTGAAGCCTGATGAGTGTCGCTTCCCCGGGGTTTTGGAGGGAGGGGACAAGAAGGCCGAGTTTTGCGAGAAAGGTGAGGGAATCACCATTAAGCGAGCCGTCATACCAGAGGTTGGATATCCGCGGGAAGGTCGAAGTCGGCTGAGGCAGGTCGCGGTAACGAAGGTGGAGCGCGAAACCCGGGAACGAGGCCGGCCGGACATAGACGTCCGTACGGACAGAAGGATCGGTGGACACTCCCTCGACGACGAGTCGATGTTTCCTGGCGGGAGGAGAATTCGTGACCGGTGTCATCGAGGCGAAGTCGAGGAGCCTGCCGACGGAGTAGCGCAGGGTCGTCTCATCGTTGCTCTCGATAGTGAGATCGATCTTCGATGTGCCCGCGGGCAGGAGACCGCTTCGGGGTTGCGGGTTTGCGAGGGGTGGCCCACGGTAGGTAAAACGTGCGGTCCTTCCGGAGGACTCGCAGGTGACTATGTCTCCCGGGGCGAGCCCGGACAGGGCGAGCAGGGACTCACGGGAGTTAGGAGGTGAATCCATGGTACGGGAGTTTGCTGGGATGAACTCGTTCAGGAATTGATCCCAAATCCTGACGGAGTCGATGGCATAGGAAGGAGAGCCGAGGAGGAAGGTGCTGCCCGAGGATTCCGGAGGGAGATAGTGCCCCTCGTTGGTGTCGCCCATCAGACGGCCGTCCAGGTAGAAGCGCATTTTCGAGGCGGAAGTGCTCCATGTAAGGAGCACGTGGTGCCAGCTCCCCGACTTCCAGCCCCGAACCGATGCCCGGTCGGAGTAGGCGCTCTCCCATGCTTTTGCTGCCACCGCTCCGCCATGGATTATTCCCTGGTCGGACACCTGGACGGAAAGGAAGTCTCCCTTCGGAGAATCGTACACGAAGAGCTTGGCCGGCGGGACGAGTCCGGATTCTATCCCGTGTTCCCGGGGACTGAGCCAGAATTCGATTCCGCCTTCCTCGAGATTGAGCACTCCCTTTCTCGGATACGCGACCATCTCGCCGCCGGCAAGGCGAAAGGACGAGCCCCACTTCCCCGTCTCGAAGATAACCGGAGCCTTGTTCACGGGCCGGATCCCCTCCGTCCCCGTGAGGGTCCCGTCCGCGGGGAGCAAGAACCTCTCTGGCGGCAGGTAGGCCGGTACGGTCCTTCCGTTGATCGCCCATCGAGGGCTCCCGGTCTGGGGGAGGCTGGCGACCAGGAAGGAAAAATCGGGGGAAGGGGCAAGCCAGGGTCCTTCCTGGGACCGGGCGACTTGTCCGTTGAATAACAGGAAAACAAACAACAGCGCTGTAGATTTCTTCATGGCGAGACGCTCCTTGGCCGGGTGTCCCAGAAATCACGCTACCTTGATTGTTGTTGGAACGTTCAGCCATTGCAAGTATGACCGAAAGATGATCCTGGAATTCCCTGGAGGGCTTGTTCTCACGGGTGCGGCCGAAACCTTCCTTCATCCCGCCCGGAGGGGAGACGGCGTCGCCGCACCGTCCGGACGTTGACACTCTGCGGACGCCCGCTTCCCATATGCTAGAGTTCGGGCATACCCAGAAGCTTCCTGATCCGGTCCTGGATCGGGTCGCCGGTCCAATTGTAATATCTTTCCACCCGCTCGCGGACTTCCGGTGTGATTTCGGCCCCGCTCCGGAGCAGAAGCTCCGTCATCGCGGGTACAGCCGATCGGGTCCTCCGGGAATGTGGGGGTCGGCCCCCGCGGAGAGCAGCCATTCCTCCGCGCCCGACGCCTCCGCCAGCGCCAAGGTCAGCGGAGTCCAATCCTCCAATCTGCCGAAAGCGTTTTTATCGTTACGATAGTTGATATCCGCACCGGCATCCGCCAGCCTTCGAATCGTCTCCCGTCCGCCGACCCGGGCTGTGTGGAGGAGAGCCAGGGACACGGCGTCGGGTTCCAGGGAGGGGGCCTCCTTGAGGAGCAGGTCCATTACGGCGTGATCGCCTCGGGCCGCCGCATCGAAGAGGCCGTAGCCATCGTACTCCGTCCGGTAGGGATCCGGTCAGCTGCTAGGAAAAAGCGCAGACCCTCGACATCTTTCGCGGCGGCTAGTGCCCTGAAGGAGGCGTAGGAATAGGAATGCCCTCGGCTCCACAGCTCGCGCGCGGGCCCTTCGGGCGGGGATGTTTCGGCGAAGCCCGAGCCGATCGATTTCCGGACCCTGAGGTTGGATTGGTCCTCGGCGAGATCCGGAAGGGTCCGGCCGTCTCCGTCCCTCCGCAGCACGTCGGCTCCCCGCTCCAGAAGGAAGTCCACCACGGGAGCGTGTCCTCGTGCCGCCGCTTCCTGCAGGGGGCTGGGACCTTGGTGTCCGGAAAGCTCGACGGGCGTTTTCCGATCCAGCACCAAGGATCGTACCTCGGCCAGGTCTCCGCGTCCGGAAGCCAGGACAAGTGATTGGTAGGCTTTTCCCCGTTCCCGGAGAAGCCTCCGTTCCTCCTCCTCGCCTTCGAATCGCTTCAATCGCTGGAATATCCCTACCGCCAGAGCCCCCGCGCGAGGATGAGGAGCACCGGGATGAGGACCCTGCGCGCCAGGATCAATCTCCTCCCGGCCGCCGGGTATGCGGAGTCCTGACGGTGTGCTGTCTTGACCCGATCGGAAATCTCCCTGATGCGTTCCGGCGGCAGGTCGGTCAGTTCCTCGAGGGCCCCGAGCGTTACCCGTTCCTCCAGCAGCCGTTCCTTTTCTTCCTTGAGGTTTTCGCTCTCCGCAAGCACGGCCCGGACGATCTCGGACAGGACCCGGTCCCGTTCTTCGTCGGATTTCCTCCGCTCCCTGCCCGCCTTCCCCCGGATGCCCACGCCCGGCCTCAACGTACGCCCGTTGTGTCCGTAAGCGACAGGGTAAGATCATCGTTGACGACCAGTTCGATTTCCGGTGCCTTGCCGGAGGACTCTCCGTCTTTCAGGAACCTCTCCAACGGCAGTATCTCCGTCCGGGCCTCCTCGGGCAGTTCCACGGCGAGGTATACGGGGATATCCGCCACACCCGTCAGCTCGACCATATATATCCGAAGCGTAAATAGCTTCGGAGTACTGTGGGCTTGCCGGTATTTTTCGGAGAGGACGTACCTGGTCGATCGCTCCGTCCGCGTTGTGGAACCCACGAGTTTCCCCGTTATCCGCGAGCCGGGCGGAAGCTTCCGAACGAGCTGGTCCCGTAAAGTGTCCGCGATCGGTCCTATCTCGTCCCGATGCCGGGTGAGGATCCTGCCCGCGACCGCCGATCCCGCTGCAACGAGGATGACGAGCGTCAGGAGAACCGCGGCGCCGACGATCCAGGGCCTGAGTCCGATGAGGGCCTCGAACGCTTCACGGATGCCAGCACCGCTCACGTCTCGGGCAAGGCGGTTCGACGAAACGTATTCGCGGGCGAACGCGAGGAGCGCGAAGTACTGCGGGAAGACGGAAATTGCCGAAAGGACGAAGAATATCAGTAGCGACGGCAGACTCAGGATGGAGACGTTTTCGTAGTGCTCCGCGCCGCGGGAACGATAATACGACACCACATCCGGGGCGGTGTCGAGCGTTGGTGGGACCGGCGGCGGATTGTAATGCGTGATTTCGCGATAGGCGGATTCCTGAACGTCGTAGTAGACGTATCGATTCGGCCCGCTCACGTAGCCCGACAATCCGCCCCGCTCGGTCGCCGGCATGGTCAGCGCTACGATGGGCAGCCTGAACAATGTCATCAGGAACACGACCGCCATGAGATGCAGCAAGAGCATGGGCAGGACGAAGTGCGGGCGTTTGGTCCTGAAACCCCAAGCGAAAGCCTCGAACATGTCCACGCCGGTCAGCTTTGAGAAAATCCATAGGACCAGACAGCCCGATCCCGCCAGTATCCCAAGGAATACCACGAAGGCAATCAGGGCTTTCATGCGTCAATTCTATGGCCTTCGCAGCGCGCTTACAAGGCCGGGGGAGTTACAGGTGGAACAGGTGCCATGAATGGCTGACCTCTTCCGGCCGGGTTCCTTCTCAAGGCCTTTTACGCCGGTTTCTGCCCATGGTCAGATCCGTGCCGGCTCGGGCTCTTCTTGACCACGAGATGCTCGGTCTCGCCTGCCGCATCCGCTTCCTCCTGGGCCTGGAGCTCTGAGGCGGAAGCCGCGCGGCTCTCAGGTTGACCGGACCGAAGGCACCCGGATCAGATCGGGTTGATTCGCTCCGTGATCCGATAGAAGAGGGAAGGGCAGGAGAGGCGGAAGAAGTAGAGAAGCCGCTCCGGGGCTCCGATCAGGATCTCCTTGCGCCCTCGTCGAACGGCATCTACGATGATCCGGGCGCAGCGCTCCACGGGCATTCCCGCTTCCGAGCCCGGGTCCATCCTGCCGTAGACCGATCCGTCGCCCTTGATCGAGTGGATCGAGATGTCGGTCTTGATCCGCCCCGGGCATACGAGGGTCACGCCGACGCCCGTTCCCCGGAGCTCCGCCCGGAGTGTCTCGAAGTATCCCTGCAGGGCGTGCTTGGAGGCGCAGTAGGTGGAACGCATCGGGAACCCGAACTTCCCGGCCATGCTCCCGATCACCACGATCCGTCCGCCCCCGTTATCGATCATCCAGGCCAGGACGCTCCGGGTGACGGCGAGGGCCCCGAAGTAGTTCACCTCGAACAGGGCCCGCTCGACCCTGTTCTCCGTCTGCAGGACCGTGGAGCGTTGGCCCACACCGGCGTTGTTGACCAGGATGTCCAGCCGCCCGATCTCGGACTTCACCACGCCGGCCGCGCGCTCCACCGACCCGGGATCCGTCACGTCGCAGGGTACGACATGGCAGCGCCCGGGTTCGATCCCGTCCAGACGTTCCTTGAGCTCCCCGAGCTTGTCCGCGCTCCGGGCCGAGAGGACCACGGCGCCTCCTCTCCGAAAGAACTCCAGCGTCAGGGCCTTCCCGATGCCGGAGGAGGCTCCGGTTATCCAGATCGACTTGCCGTCGAACTCCATACGCAGCCTCCCTATTCAGCCGGGGCTACCCGACGTGTCCGAATGGAGCTAGGAATTGAATCCCTGATCGCTTCGAGCCATACAGCTATATTTGTATCTCTCGATTCGATCGCCGCAACAGGCGGGCGATCGGACCGTTGGCACGCTTTATCCGTCTGTTTGATATCCTCGTCCTACAGCAGTTGTTTGTGCTGGATCCGGGGGGATTTCCGGCAAGGCTGTAACCATCCTGTGTAATAATTACTATATTAGTAATCAAAGCGCCGGAGGTTTGCCATGTCCGAATATCGATCGAATCCGTCCCGGTCCGCCCGGAAACGACCCGGGGAGTCCTCCCCGGGGCCTCGGATCTCCGAACCCTTCGCCCTGGCCCTGCTGGCCTCGGTCCTGCTGCTGATCCCGCGGCCCGCGGCCGCCCAGGGCGGGGCCGAAGGGACCTTCCGGAGCCGGGAGCATGCCTTCCGGCTGGTGAAAGTCCTGGATCGCCTGAATTCTCCCTGGGCCCTGGCCTTTTTGCCCGACGGAGGGATGCTGGTCACCGAGCAGGGGGGTAGACTGATGTTCGCGAAAGACGGCGTGACTGAGCCCGTCTCGGGAGTTCCGGCGGTCAATTCCGCGGGCCAAGGCGGACTTCTAGATATCGCCCTGAGCCCCTCCTTCGCTGCGGACCGGACGGTCTTTTTCACCTACTCCCAACCCGGCCCCGGGGGCGCGGGCACGGCCCTTGCCCGGGCGGTCTTGGACGGGACAAGCCTCCGGGAGGTCCGCACGATCTGGAGCATGGAGCGGAAGACCGGGGCCGGACAGCACTTCGGGTCCCGGATCCGTTTCCTCCCGGACGGGACGATCCTCCTGACCACCGGAGACCGGGGACAGAGCTCACGCGCCCAGGATCCGGGGGACGACGCGGGCAAGGTCCACCGGATCGCCCCGGACGGCTCTGTCCCCGCGGATAATCCGTTCCGCGATACCCGGGCCGCCCGGCCCTCGGTCTATTCCCTCGGCCACCGGAACCCCCAGGGCCTGGCCATCCACCCGGATACCCGGGAGGCCTGGATCACCGAGCACGGACCGGCGGGCGGCGACGAGGTGAACATAGTACGGCCCGGCCGGAACTACGGCTGGCCGGTCGTCACCTTCGGGCGGCAGTACGGCACGGGAGCCCCGATCGGGGAGGGGACGGCCAAGGCCGGGATGGAACAGCCCCTGATCCACTGGACCCCCTCCATAGCCCCCTCTGGCCTGGAGTTCTACACCGGGGACGCCTTCCCCCGCTGGAAGGGAAGCCTGTTCTCCGGGAACCTGGCAGGCCGCCGACTGGTGCGCATGACCGTGAGCGACAAGTCGGTCCTTTCCCAGGAGGTCCTCCTGGAAGGCACGATCGGTCGGATCCGGGACGTGCGGCAGGGGCCGGACGGATTCCTGTACATCCTGACGGACGGAGCCCCCGGCACCCTGTATAGGTTGGAACCGGGGGAGTGAAGAGCGGGAACCGGGGCCTTACTGCTGGGGCATCACCAGATTCGGTACGAACATGGTGATCTCGGGCACGAAGGTGATCAGGATAAGGACCGCCACCATGACCGCCCACATGGGAAGCATGGTCTTTACCACCTGCTCGATCCGGATCTTGCCGACCGCGCAGCCCACGAAGAGGGCGGATCCCACGGGCGGGGTGGTGAGTCCGATGGCCAGGTTCAGGATGAGCATGACCCCGAAGTGGACCGGGGACATCCCCAGGGCGCCTACGAACACGGGGTGCAGGATCGGCGTCGTGATCAGGATGAGGGGGGCCATGTCCATGATCATGCCCAGGACCAGGAGGAGAAGGTTCACCAGGATCAGGAGGAGAGTCCGGCTGTGGGTGATGGACAGGAGCAGCTCCGTGGCCAGGGCCGGGATCTTGAGATAGGCCATCAGGTATCCGAAGGCGCTGGCCGCCGCGATCAAGGCCATCACCATGGCCAGGGTCTTCAGGGCCCCGTAGAGGATGGTCTTGAACCGGGCCAGGGGGATCTCCCGGTACACGAAGAAGGTGATGATGAAGGCGTAGACCACGGCGACCGCCGCGGACTCGGTGGCCGTGAAGACGCCGGAGATCACGCCGCCCATGATGATGACCGCGGTCATGAGTCCCAGGACCGCGTCCTTTGTGATCTGGAGGGCCTCCTTCAGGGTGTACCGCTTTTCCTTGGGGTAGCCCCGCTTGATGGCGAAGATGTAGCTCACGATCATGAGGCCCCCGCCCAGAAGGACGCCGGGGACAAAGCCGCCCAGGAAGAGCCGGCCCACGGACACGCCGCCCGCGGCCAGGGAGTAGATGATCATGTTGTGGCTGGGGGGGATGATGACCCCCTGACAGGCGCTGGTCACCGTGATGCCCACGGAGAAGTCGTCGTCGTAGCCCTTCTCCTTCATCATAGGGATCAGGATGGTCCCGATGGAGGAGACGTCCGCCACCGCGGATCCGGAGATGCCCCCGAAGAACATGCTGGCCAGGCAGTTCACCTGGGCCAAGCCTCCCCGGATCCGGCCCACCAGAAGGTTGGAAAAGAGGATGAGGCGCCGGGATATGCCGCCCTGGCCCATCATCTCCCCGGCGATTATGAAGAAGGGGATGGCCAGGAGGCTGAAGGACCGGACTCCCTGGACCATCTGCTGGACCACCACCATGAGGGGAAGGCCCAGGTAGACCGCCGTGGCGATCGCGGAGACCGCCAGGGTGAAGGTGATGGGCACCTGGAGCAAGAGCAGGATCCCGAAGGAACCCAGGAGCAGTACGATCGCGAAGGACTGGTCACCCATGGCGTTCCTCCAGGACGTCGCGGAGCGGACCCTGTCCCGCCAGGAACCGGTCCACGGCCGCGTCGTTCGTGTCGATGCCGAGCAGGTCGGTCAGGGCCTCGTAGATCATCACCACGGCGCTGACCGGAAGGATCGCGTACAACAGGCCCGCGGGCCACTGGGTCGCGGGCATGATGGACCGCATGGTGAAGCCCACGAGCTTCCATCCGTGCAGGAGCATGACCGCCGCGACCGCCAAGATCACGAGGCTCTTGAGGATATCCAGGATCCGGGCGGCCTGCTTCGGCATACGTGCCGCCGGGATCAGGGTGATGTTGATATGGAGGTTTTCCTTGACCCCCAGGGCCATGGCGATGAAGATGAACCACACCGCCAGGAGCAGGGCCACTTCCTCGGACCACATGAGCCCGCTGTTGAACCCGTACCGCAGGACCACGTTGGCGAAGATGATCAGCACCATGGCCGCCATCATGATCTTGGCCAGGAATACCAGGGCGATGTGCAGAAGATTGAAAAGCGTGACGATTTTTCGTCCCATGTGTCCGCCTCCCTCCGGGCATGGAAACGGGCGGGGGCCCGGAAGGCCGTCCGCCCGAATCCGATTCGGAGTCGTTAGGTTACTTGACTTCGCTGATGCGCTGGACCAGGTAGCGGATGGCGGCAGGCTGCTTGTCGTAGAGGGGCTTCATTGCCGCCTGCCAGGGGGCCTTGTCGGTGATAACGGTGATGGTGTTCCCGGCGGCGCGCACCTTGGCCTCCGAGGTCTTCTCGCGCTCCGCCCACAGCTTGCGCTGGTAGGGGATGGCGTCCAGGGCGGCCTGCTTGACCAACTCGAGGTCCTTGGCGGAGAGCTTGGACAGGGAGATCTTGGACCCGATGATGATCTCCGGGACCCGGGTGTGCTCGTCCAGGGTGTAGAACTTGGCGACTTCGTAATGGCTGGTGGACTCGTAGGAGGGCCAGTTGTTTTCCGCGCCGTCAATGACGCCGGTCTGGAGGCCCGAGTAGACCTCGCCGTAGGGCATCGGGGTCGCGACGGCGCCTAGGCCCTGGACCATTCCTACCATCAGTTCGCTCTCCTGCACCCGGATCTTGAGGCCCTTGAGGTCCTCGGGCTTGGAGACGGGGCGCTTGGAGTTATAGAAGTTGCGGGCTCCGGGCTCGAACCAGCCGATCCCGATGAAGCCCGAGGGCTCCAGGGAGGCGAAGAGTTCCTTGCCGATGGGGCCTAGGAGGACCTTCCACATGTGGTCTTCCGAGCGGTACAGGTAGGGAAGCTGGAGGGCGTTGAAGACCGGTACGAAGGACGCCAGGGGGGAGATGGATACCCGGGTGAAGTCGATGGCGCCGAACTGTACCTGCTCGATGACGGCTTTCTCCTGGCCCAGCTGGGAGCCGGGATACACTTCGATGACGATCCGGCCCTTGGAACGTTCCTTGACCAGATCCGCGAACCGCTGGTCCCCCAGGGTGGTGGGATAGTCCGCGGGGTGGGTCTCCGCCAGGCGCAGGACGATGGGCTTCTTCTGGGCGGTCGCCGCGGTGACGGCGAGGACCAGGACCAACGCCAGCACGAGCGCTTTTTTCAGGTTCATTGTGTTCCTCCTACTTGTTCGATTTGCATGCGATGGTTCAGGATAGTTCGGTTCCCGGGAACCGGGATGTGGAAATTCTTGCGTAATGGGGTACTTTTCGTTTTCCCGCCGCGCCGGTCCGGATAGCCTACCCGCCTCCCTGGTATTCCGAGGGGCTCCGGCCCTCATATTTGCGGAAGACCCGGCAAAAATACGCGGTATCCTTGAAACCTACCAGGGAGGCCGCCTCTTTCACCCGGTAGATCCCGGACCGCAGGAGGCGCTTAGCCGCGTCGAGCCGCAGACTGCAGAAGACCTGGACGAAGGTGTCCCCTCGATGGCGCCGGAAGAGCCGGGAGAGGTGGGAGGGGGAGGTTCCCACCTCCCGGGCTACGTCCGCCAGGGAGAGATCCTCCGCCATGTGTTCCCGCATGTAGGCCACCGCCCGGTCGACGGAAGCGGATCCCGATCCCTCGCCCTCCCCGGAACCCGGATCGGCCCCGTCCACGGAGGGCGTCAGGAACACCAGGGGCCGGTCCGGTCGCGCCAGGGAGGCGGCTTCCCGGGCTTCCCGGAACCGGGGGGGAGTGCCGGGGAAGACGCAGGCGCCGGCCAGGATCCGGATTCCCCGGGAGCGGCCCAGCTCCTCCCCTAGGACGGAAAGCACGGCATGGAGGGCCTCCTCCGCATCCGGATGCGGGGCGGGTGCTACGGCCAGGCACCGGAGTTCCGTCTCACCGTCCCCGGACAGGGCGTACCACCCGGCCTCCCGGAACCGCCGTTCCAGGAGGTCCCGGGCGCTCCGGCCCAGGGGACGCCGGGGGAAGGGGCCGGGTTCCGGGACCGCGGGTCCTCCGTCCCGGAGAACCAGGGCTGCCGCAGTCCTCCCCTCGTATCCCTGGAACCTCAGAAAAGCCGCAAGACGCTCCGAACCGCTTTCCTCCTCCCGGGAGTCACGGCCTAGGTCCCGACCCAGGTCCCGACCTAAGTCGGCCCGGAGTTCTTCCTCCAGGAGGGACAGAGCTTCCCCGCCGGAGGATCCTCGAGTCCTCCGATCCTCCGCGATCCTGTCCAGGACCTTCCGGGCCATGTCCGCGATTTCCCGGGCGGACGCGGGCTTCACCAGGTATTCGTCCACTCCCAGGCGGAGGGCCTCCCGGGCGTAGTCGAATTTGTCGAAGGCCGTGACGAAGACGATGTGGATCCCCGGGGAGACTTCCCGAAGGGCCCTTGCCGCGGCCAGGCCGTCCATCCCGGGCATGCGGATGTCCAGGAATGCCAGGTCGATGTCACCCCCGGCCGCCGCCTCCACTGCCCGGCGCCCGTTCTCGGCCTCCACCAGTTCGACGTCCCGGTCCGGGAGGCCTCCCAGGATGTGGGCCAGGGCCCGGCGCTCCAGCTCCTCGTCGTCTGCGATCAGGATCCGGAAGCTCACGGCAGGGACCCGCCCTCCGGTTCCGCCGGTATCCCGATGCGCACCCGGGTGCCCGAGCCACGCTCGCTCCGGACCGAGAGGCGGGCGGCCGGTCCGTACCGCAGGGTGAGGCGCTTACGGACATTCGCGATTCCGATGCCCTCCGGCATTCCCTTTCCCCTGCCTGCGTTCCGGGACGCCAGATCCATTCCCACTCCGGTATCCCGTATATCCAGGACAAGTCGTCCCCGGCGGATCCGGGCGGCGATCTCTACGCTGCCCCCTTCCTCCCGGGGTTCGATCCCGTGGCGCACGGCGTTTTCCACGAAGGGCTGGATCGTGAACCGGGGGATGGGGATACTCAGGGTCTCCGGAGATGCGTCCACGGTCCACCGGAGGCGCTCCCCGAAGCGCAGGCGCTGGAAGGCCAGGTATTCCTCCACGATGCCCAGCTCCTCCCGCAGGGGTACCAGGGATTCCGGGGCTCCCAGGGCGTACCGGAAGAGCCGGCCCAGGGCCATGGACAGGGCCTCGGTTCGATGGGCCCCCTCCAACAGGGCCGACCGGGCGATGGTGTTCAGGGCGTTGAACAGGAAGTGCGGCTGGATCTGGTCCTGGAGGCTGATGAACCGGGCCTCTCGGAGAGCCCGTTCCTTTTCCATGAGCTGGCGCTCCTCCTCCCGGAGACTGCGTTCCAGCTCGGCCTTTCCCCGGAGATCCACGACCATGGAAGCGATGCTCCGGCTCATTGTGTTGAAGGATCGGGCCAGGATCTCGATTTCGTCTCCCGTCTCGGCGCGGACCTCCGGAACCTCCAGGTCGCCCGAGGCGATGCGTTCCGCGGCCCGGGCCAGGCGGCGGATGGGGGCGGACACGGAGGAGGAAATGCCCACCGCCGCCATGCCGAAGAGGATTACGAACACGATGAGTCCTCCCAGGGTCAGCCTGCGCAGGGAGGATAGCCTTCGGGTCAAAGCCTGGTACCGGGCATCCCCGTACTTCATGGCCTCGGAGAGGAAGGTGGAGAGGTACCCGTCCATGTAGCCCGCGATCCGTCCCGCCCAGGCCATGTCCTGGTACCAGTCCCTGTCGTTCGCCAGGCGGCGGCGAACCGCCGCCTCCAGCTTCTCGAAGTACGCCGGCAGGCCCCGGTGGGTGGCCTGCTGGGCGAAGAAGGCGTCCAGGGATTCCGGTTCCGTCTCCTCCAGATGCTGGATGACCACGAGGAAGTCCTGTAGATCCTGTTCGAGTGCCAGGGAACCCGCGTCTGGGGCTTCCCTCATCAGGCGTTCAAGCCGGGCGTACTGGGCGGCCAAGCCTGTTCTAAGGCGGTGGATGGCGTGATACCGGGCCAGATTGCCCTCGAACTGCCGGATCGCCCCGGATGAGACCACCTGGACCGAGAGGTCCAGGAGCACTACGGCCAGGATGGCCGCCCCGTAGAACGCGAGAAGCTTGGCCCGGATCCCGATCCGGATCTTCGGTTTCCCGGAGATGCCCGGCACGGGGCCTGCGGCCGTGTTCAGGACGGCAGAAGGGCCGGAAACCCCGTCAGGGAGACCGTCTCGAATGTCCCCGACTCTTTCCATTCGGGCCGTACGTACCCCCAATCCGCAAGGACGCACCGGACCGGGTGCTCCGGGGTCCCCTTGAAGTGATCGACCTGATCGTCCACGAAGACCGCCTGCCCGGCTCCCCTCTCCGAGAGGATCCGGTCGATGAAGTTCAGCTTCGGCTCCTTGCGGGAGCACAGGACCCGGTCCGCCTCCCACTCGACCCCGTGATGGTTTAGGATCTCCAGGATGAAGGGGGCTTCCTTGGTGGACAGGATAAGGACAGCACGGTTCGGGCGATTCCGCAACAGGATTTCCGCGGTACCCGGATACAGGGGATTCAGGGCGAACCAGCGCTCCGGATCCCGCCCCAGGAGGTCTCGGCGCGCCCGGTAGAAGAGCTCGTGGAAGAGGCCGTCCCGCTCCGCCTCCCGGGCGGCCAGGGAGTCGAAGGCCCCCTGGGAGTCCAGGCGGATCCCCTCCCGGATGGCGAGCTGGAGCAGGAGATAGTCCGCGCCCCGGCGTATCAGGGGCCGCATGCGGGCGAACTCGGCCTCCTCCGGGGCGGACGCCGGGGGCTCCGGCATTCGCAGGAGGAGGTTCCAGTAGGCGGTCCGGGACACGGCGTAGCATTCCGGGAGGCTGTCGCAGAGCACCCCGTCGAAGTCCAGGAACCAGAGGGTGTCGCCCGGCGACGACAGGGTGTCCGGCTCTG